>DASUGI010000338.1:0-13592 GCA_036274115.1 Verrucomicrobiia bacterium | reverse complement strand
CTTGAACAAATCAAAAATCCTGACTGTCGGCGACCGGGTCTTCCAGGCATCAAAACGGGCTGACTTGGGCTTCACGTCAAAGTATCGAGGACGCCCCGCTGCCACCCAATTCGTGTAAGTCTGCATTTCGACCAGGTCGTTTGCTTCCGAAACCTGCCATACCACGACCTTGGGCTGACACTTGAGCCCGTATTTCTTCAGCACCGTTAGTTCGGTCGCAGCCGTGTAGGCGGCGCGTCCAAGATTCCTCGAACTCAAGCCCAGTTGTTGTCCTGCCAACACGGAAAAGCTCTCCGCTTCGAGAACATTTCCCGCTTCGGTGAATGAATCTCCAATGGTAATCAGGTCCGCGCGTTCAATGTCGCGGCTGTTGCGGAATCCCTCTCGGTCCGTCTCAAACGTGATCCGCCGTGCGTAAGGGTCAGCATCCCCGTTTAGCAATGCCAGATCGCCTCTCGACATTCCTTCCCATTGCAAATGGGGTGGCCGTTCAAACGGCAGATCCACCGAGTCAGACGTTCCGCCACCCGCAACCAAATACCATGGGTTATCCATCTGATGCTTGACGGGCCAAAGAAAAGCAATGGCTTCGCATAAGCTCAAGGCAATCACCAGTCCCATTGCCACCGCGGCGAATCGGAACGCAACTGCCCGCCGCAACCGACCTGGCAATTGCCTGACGACGAAGAATGAGGCTGCAGATATCAGCAGGATCACGCTCAGCCAGAATTGAAGATAACTTAAGCGCCCCAGCACGGCATTTGGCTTGTGGGCTGAAAGCAACCACACCGCGATTAGTCCAACCAATAGCACCCACCCCAACCAGGCACGTGGGTTTGGATCCGCCGTCGCAGCCCGGCTGCGTTTTTCTTGATCAGGCAATCGCACCCGCACAGAAATAGCCAAAGGACGCGCGGCTGACCAGCTACCCATTGAGAATTTTGCTTTTGGCGCCGTCTGAAGATGGTTTAGATCATTCTTGCGGACTCACTGATTTGTTCGTTGGCGGGTTGAGGTTTTGAAATGTTTCCAGCAAGAGTTCGGCGACGACCTCGTGCCCCGCAGTCGAAAGATGAGTATCGAACGCCTGATAGACGAGTTCACCCTTGGCCGCCCGCGCCTCCAGGGCGTCTGTCGCGTCAACAAAAGGCACTCCCCTCGAATCGCACCAGGTCTGGCTTAATCCGCCGAGGGTGTTCGACCGGCCCGTGGCGGGAACGGAAACCGGCGCGGCGATGCTTGCGTCCAGCATTCTGGTGTGCGGTCCCAGCACCCGGTACTTGTTCGGAATCATGATGAAGACCAATTGGATGTTATTGGAACGACAAAGCTTCACTCCTTGGTTCAATGCCTCCCAATGAAAGGGCAGCCACAAGTTTTCTCGCACTGACCCGTCCAACGGTGCTAGACCAAGGAACCTTACCAGTCGTCCCACTCCCCTTTGACCCTGAAATATTCCGCCCGGCCAGGGCGATGCTGGTTCATGTCGTCGCAACCATCCGAAAATCTGAAACGTGGGAGAACGTTGCATCCATGCCTTTTGGCGCTGCCATTTTCGATCGGCATCAAAGTCAAAGAATGGCGGTCGCCCCGCAGCGACCCATTTGGCAAATCGCATGGCATTCTCCAGATCATTGGACTCAGCAATTTGCCAAACCACCAACTTCGGACGACACGCCAAACCGTAATGCTTCAAGACCAGCAATTCTGACCACGCACCATAGCCGGCACGGCCCAAATTGCGCGCCGACACACCAAGCTGACGTCCCACCAACGCGCAGAAACTCTCCTCCTCCGGCAGGTTGCCCGCTTCGGTAAACGAGTCACCAATGGCAATCAGGTCGGCCTGTTTCAGATCCTTGCTGTTGCGAAACCCCTGCCAGTCGGTCTCAAATGTTATCCACCGCGCATCCGGGTCCTCCTCACCGTCCACCGTGGCCAGGTCGCCTCGAGACCACCCGCTCCATTTCAAATGCGGCGGCCTTGCAAACGGCAGTTCTGCCGATTCACTCACCCCGCCGCCAGCCGAGAAGTACCACGGATTGTCCATTTGATTGCGAATCGGCAACAGATACGCAGCGAACTCAGTCAAAGTCATTCCCAGCGCCACCCCAATCCACGCGGCCAACAGCCGGAAGGCGACCCCGCGCCGTCGATCCGGACGAACTGTCGCCACCAAAAACACAGAAAGAGCGGCCAGCGTGAACAGGATCGCCAGCCAGAACTGCCAATAATTGTATTTCGCCAACACGGCGCCTTTCTTGGAAGCCGGCCCGAGCCACGCCAAGGCAGCCGCCGTGCCCACCAGAACGCACACCGTGAGCAGGAAAACTCCGGTCCGACATTTGGCCGTCCGGGGAGATTTCATAACTTTGGATGGCATTTCCACGCAACAACGGTTGACGACAAGGTGTCAAAGTACCGACTGTGGTTACGAGGTCAAGCCACTCCGTCCTTTGACTTCAGCGCACCCTCCTCTACTTTTTGAGGACAATGTTTGAACCGAAATCGGCTGCCGTGATTCGTTTGCGAGGAGTACGGCACAATAACCTCAAGAACTTTGACCTCGCTTTGCCGTTGCACCGGCTCATCGTCATCACCGGCTTGAGTGGCTCGGGCAAAAGCTCCCTTGCCTTCGACACGCTCTACGCTGAAGGCCAGCGGCGTTACATCGAAACCTTTTCTCCCTACGCGCGACAGTTCTTCGATCGCATGGACAAGCCGCAAGTGGACAGCATCGAGGGTATTCCACCAGCCATCGCCATCGAGCAACGGAACGCCGTCCGCACCACCCGCAGCACCGTCGGCACGATGACCGAAATTTGCGACCACATGAAAGTCCTGTGGCCGCATCTCGCCCGGCTCCACTGTCGCGGCTGCGGGCAACCGGTCCGCAAAGAGTCGCCACAGCGAGTGTGGGAGCATCTAAACGCGGAGTGCGGAACGCGGGGTCCGGAGTTTCTCGTCACCTTTGATGTTCCGCTTTCAGATAAACTTCCGCTCGCTGAATCCCTGGCGCTGGTTTCCAAGCAGGGTTATCAAAGGTTGTTACTCAAGGGTGAACTCGTGCGCATCGAGGACGCTCTGAATCACCCCGCGCTCCGCACTCCGCGTTCCGCACTAACGGTCGTTCAGGACCGTCTGAAGCCGATCCCGTCCGCCCGCGCCCGGTTCGTCGAAGCCTGCGAGCAAGCCTATCACTTCGGCAAAGGCAAACTCGCCATTTACGAACTCGAGTCCGCCGGTGCTCAGTCCATACTCCGCACTCCGCGTTTGTTCAGCAACAAGCTGCATTGTGCGCCGTGCGACATCGAATACGCTGAACCGTCCGCTGCCCTGTTTAGTTTTAACCATCCATTGGGCGCGTGCCCGACCTGCAAAGGCTTTGGCCGCACCATCACCATCGATTACGACCTCGCGCTCCCCGATCGATCGCTGACCCTGGCGCAAGGCGCCGTCAAACCCTGGCGAACCGGCACGGGCGCTGAGTCCCAGGCTGATTTGAAAAAGTTCTGCAAAGTTCGTGGCGTTCCGATGGATGTGCCGTTTCATCAGCTTTCGACCGAGCAGCAACGCTGGATCATCGATGGGGACAAGGATTATGGCATTGATGAAGATCACCACTGGCCGCGCTTGTGGTATGGGGTGAAAGGATACTTCCGCTGGCTGGAATCGAAGTCTTACAAAATGCACGTCCGCGTGCTGCTCTCGCGCTATCGTGCTTACACGAAATGTCCCGATTGCGAGGGGGCACGCCTGAAACCGGACGCATTGCTTTACCTGCTTTCGGCAGCCCGCCAGAAACTCACGCTCGCCGATTTCTACGCGTTGCCGGTGCGCCATGCGCTGACGTTGATCGAAAGCCTCGCCAAGCAACGCCATTTTACTGCGAACCAGCGCGGGGACCCCATCATCCACGCCCTGGCTGAAGTTCGCACTCGACTCGCTTACCTCGATGAAGTCGGCCTGGGTTATCTCTCGTTGGATCGGCCGACGCGCACACTCTCCGGAGGTGAAACCGAACGCGTCAATCTCACCACCTGCCTGGGGACACGACTGGTGAATACGCTTTTTGTTTTGGACGAGCCAAGTGTGGGTTTGCATCCACGCGACACCGACCGCCTGG
This sequence comes from Verrucomicrobiia bacterium, assembly GCA_036274115.1. Lineage (GTDB taxonomy): Bacteria > Verrucomicrobiota > Verrucomicrobiia > Limisphaerales > JADLHS01 > JADLHS01. The sequence goes on along the minus strand of DASUGI010000338.1, from coordinate 9,466 downwards.
TTCGCATCCTGAGAAAACTTCGCGACGGCGGAAATACGGTTGTGGTGGTCGAACACGAAACGAGTGTCATGCGCGCCGCAGATCAAATTGTGGACATCGGCCCGGGCCATGGCGCCAGCGGTGGCGCAGTCGTGTTTCAAGGCCCTCTGCCGGAGTTATTGAAATCCAAACAGTCACTCACCGGCCAATACCTGAGTGGACGAAGACAAATCATGCCGCCCGGTCGCCGGAAAGTGAACGCCGAAACAAACTGGCTCAGGATATCCAATGCCACGCGCCACAATCTACAAAACGTTTCCGTCGCAATCCCGCTCGGTAGATTCGTCGCCATCACTGGCGTAAGCGGCTCGGGCAAGTCCACGCTGGTGCGCGACATTCTGCTTCCCGCACTTCAAGCCCGGTTGCAAGGACTGGATTCGCCTGTCACCAAAGCCTCGGATCGTCTGGAGGCAAGCTCCAACAATCCCGAGGATGAGAACCCCGAAGTCCAGACTCCGCATTCCGCCGTGGTCTCCGGTCACGAATCACTCGATCGGATCGTCCTGGTAGACCAATCCGCCCTGGGCAAAACGCCGCGCTCCAACCCGGCCGTTTACATTGGCGCGTTCGACGACATTCGCGAGGTCTTCGCCCAATCCGAAGTCGCGAGGCAACGCGGCTTAAACGCCAGCGCGTTCAGTTTCAACTCCAGCATCGGCCAGTGCGAGAAATGTCGCGGGGCCGGCTTCGAGAAGATTGAAATGCAATTCCTGAGCGACATCTTCATCCGCTGCCCCGAATGCAACGGACGCCGCTACCGCCCGCATATTCTCGAAGTTAAGATTCGCGCTCCCCACGCGGCGCGGGAATGGAGCGTCGGCGACCTCCTCGAAGCCACCGTGGATGAAAGCATTGATTTTCTCTCCGGCTTTGCCGACTCAAAAGCGGCTCGACGCGCGACCCTCAGCTTGAAGCTGCTGCAGGAAGTGGGCCTGGGTTATTTGCGCCTCGGTCAGCCGATCAACACGCTTTCGGGCGGAGAAAGCCAGCGGCTGAAACTCGTGCGGCATCTGGCTGAGGCGGCAACGACGAACGGGCATCCGCGCCAGGGCTCCGAAAACAGCCACGGAGATAAGCCGAGTTCCAGCGCATCCCGCGGCACGCTTTTCCTGTTTGACGAGCCGACCACGGGGTTGCACTTCGACGACACTCGGGTTCTGTTGCAGGTTTTCCAGCGGCTCGCGGACGCCGGACATTCCGTCCTGGTCATCGAGCACAATCTCGATGTGATCAAGTGTGCCGATTGGGTGATAGACCTCGGTCCGGAAGCCGGTGATCAAGGCGGAGAGATCGTGGCGTGGGGCACTCCCGAGACCGTGTCACGGTGCAAGGCCAGCCACACGGGACGATTTTTGTCACAAATCTTGAAATCTGCAGGAGGCCGTAAGACGCCAGCGGGCCTTGGCGACGAGGCTGCCTTGCGGGCGGGTTTGTGCAAATGACCAGCGAGGCAATCCACGAAGCCAAAGTGAGATCGCCGGCGCGAATCACGAACCTTTTGTTAGCAGCGTCGCAACCTCACCAAGGGCGATGGATTTTTCTTCCCGGGTCTTCAGATTGCGCACCCTCACGTGGGAATCTTTTTCCAACTTCAGCGCGTGTGAAGCGTTCAGTTCCTGAGCACGCTTGAATTGCTTATCCGGTTTCGTCGGGGTCAGCGCGTATTCGGTGACATGTCCCAGCCCTCGCAATTCCTGAACGACCTTCAGGGAAGGCAATCTAAGGCTTTCATCTTCAATCAAAACAAACACATCCACGGTCGCAGCAAAGGTCGGAAGCCGGCCGCGTGCTTTGAGCAGTTCGAGCAGCACGACGTCACCCATCCCAAACCCCAATGCGGGCAAATCCACTTTGCCGCCGCTGATGAGCTTCACCAGATTGTTGTAGCGCCCCCCACCGGCAATCGCGCGAAACTCGCCCTTGCGATCAAACGCTTCAAACACGGGACCGGTATAGTACGCGAGGCCGCGAATGACCTTGTAATCCACCTTCACAAAGTCGCCCAGCCCTCGCGCGGTGAGGTTGGCGATGATAGAGGCAAGCTCCGCCGTCGGCGTCCCGGAGTTAATGAAGGCATTTACGTCGTCGAGTGAGAAGCCAAGTGCTGCCAGTTTCTGCTGCGATTCTTCAGGCTGGGTTCGTTCCAATTTATCGATCACCTGGAAGAACTCGTATTCCTGCCCTGCCTTGCCGCCGCGATTGTTGAAATAGTCATTCCAGGCGTTGCGGCTGCTCAACCGGATGACAAAGTCCTCGGCCGTCAACTTCAGCGAGCGAAGCGTATCAATCAGCAGGGCGATGAGTTCGGCATCCGCGCCTGGGTCTGGCTCGCCGAAGATATCCGCGTTCAACTGAAAGTGCTCGCGCAAACGGCCCTTTTGCTGCCGTTCGTAACGAAAGAGTTGAGGGAGAGCGAACCACTTTATGGGTTTCTTGTAGTTCCGCTCGTGCGCCGCAATCATGCGCGCCAACGTCGGCGTCATCTCCGGCCGTAAAGCAATTTCGCGCTCCCCTTTGTCCTTGAAGTTGTACAGTTGCCCCACAATCTCCTCGCCGCTCTTGGCGGTAAAGAGTTCCAACGGCTCCAACGGCGGGCCATCATACTCGCGAAAGCCGTAGTGCCGAGCCGTCTCACGCCACTTGCTGAAGATGTACTGGCGCGCATCGGCACTCCACACGTCCTTGTGTGGCAGGGGCTCAGGATAAAAGTCTCGGAATCCGGGTAAACGTTCCATTCGGACGGGCAGGATAGGCAACGGCGGAGTGAATAAAAACGAAAAAGGCGCTGCATCGCGGAGCAGCGCCATTGAGATGGCAACCGTGAATCAAGCCGCTGGTTGCGGCGGCAACTTGATGACGGCGGCGGCCATTTCCTTGCCCGCCTTGAACTTCACCACCGAACGCGCCGGAATCGGCACATCGGTTTCCGGCGCATTTGGGTTGCGACCCACTCGCGCCTTGCGGGTTTTTACTTCGAACACACCAAAGTTGCGCAATTCCACCTTGTCCCCTTTTGCCAGGCTCTCACCGATGTAATCGAGAGTCTTTTGCACAACGTCGAGCACCTGCTGTTGGGTTAGCCCGGTCTCCTCGCTAATACGAGTGACCAGGTCGCGCTTCGTTAATGTCATAAGGTTGATGGGTTTGAGTTTACCGGTCTGACGAGCGGGTATAGCTCCCGCGCAAGTACGGGTCAATCTCAAACCGCAGAAATTCTTTGTAATCTGGAGTTTTCAGCTTTTACGGGACAAATAAGAATACGATAAGCGACATGGCCTCTCCTGAGAATCAACGGCTTATGGCAGTAGAGCTGGCGAGGTATTGGACTGCAACTGTGCCGACAGAAATTGCTCAATTGCCGTGGCGGCCAGGGAGTTTGCGAGTTCATTGGGATGTGGATCGTAGGCGTTGACGATCAAACGTTCTGGCGGTACTCCCGCAAAGGTGGCACGCAAATCCAAATTCGGCACTCCGAGTTCTTTCCAAAAACGGTTCAGCTCATCGTGAACGGCGTCATACTCGTAATTCGTTCCCAGCGACTGCAGGAACGGAAATGTCACCACGGCGAACTTGCCGCCATTCGACTCAACCAATTGCTTCAACGCGGTCAATCGTTGCCTTTGAATTTGCCACTTGTGACCGGCGTATCCCTGCCTAACAAAAGCATAGTAGTTCTTCACGTAAGGGTTGGTCGCCGCGATTCGACGATGGTAGAGGATGTCGAGGAAGAAGCTGTTTCGACGCAACCAGCCACCGCGCTTGGCGTCTGCCTGAATCTGTTCCAATGCCTTGCTCCACTCCGGAAATAAATCAGCCACATCGTTCAGGCAATAGACCAGCACCACCGTGCCGAACTGGTATCCGCTCTTCCGGTACTTTTCCAGTTCCTCCAGTTCCTTCCCGGTGTCCCACCCCACCCTGGCCAGCACGTGCACTTCCCACTCGGGATGCTTCGCGCGCAGCAGGTTCGGAAAACGATCCTCCACACTCTTCACCCCGTGCCCGGCGGTGAATGAGTCCCCCAGGAAGCTGACCCGTCGTTTACCAGGGGCAACCGGTAACGCATACTGGACGTTGTCCCGAAAGCCGGCAGAGTTCACCACAATGTATCGTTTGCCCCATTGCTGAGACACCTTGGTGTAAGCAACGGAGTCCGTCGTGTCGTAGACAAACCGGTAATACAATTCACCGCCAGCGAATGAAAGAATTACCAGAAGCACCAGCGAACACAGGTTGAACAGGACGATTCGCTTCCCACCCAGGTTTTTGGCCGAAACCCGTGTAGCCCGGAACAGAAGAAATAACAGCAGTAACTCTCCCGCAAGCGGAGGGGCGACCAGGAATAAAATCAGCGTTAACTTGTCGTCCATGTCAGACCGCTGCCCACGGTCGTGGACAGTCGGTCAGTAGATTATGAACCGCCCGGCGGAAACCTCCAAAACAAAATCTGCAGGAACCAGTTTTTAACGCCGCGGGTGCTGGCGCTTGACCTTCAATTGCGCCATGGCGTTGACCAACGCCGCCTGCACGGCCGCGCTTTCTTCGTCATCCAATTTCTCGGCCATACGAGCTTCAGCCCGCCGGCGCGCCTCCTCGGCTTTTACTTCGTCGATGTTCTCCGCACGAATGGCCATGTCGGTCAGCACCGAAACCCGATCGCCGGTCACCTCGACAAAGCCATCCCCGATCGCGAGGAAAAAGTCCTGATGGCCCTTGCGCACCGCAATTTCACCGGCGACCAATTGAGTCATGAGGGGAATGTGCATCGGGAAAATGCCCATCTCGCCTTCAACCGCCGGCAACGTCACCATGTCCACGTCTTCGGAGTAAACCTTCGCCTCCGGCGTGACAATCTCGAGTTTCAGTGTGGCCATGTTGCTTGGTGAATGAGTGACTGGTTGAAAAGTTAAATAAGATTGCCGTTTCGACGAATCAACTCATTTAACGATTTACTCATTTAACCTTCTTTGATTTCGTCAATTCCGCCCTTCATGTAGAAATTCACCTCAGGCACGTCGTCGTGCTTGCCTTCGAGAATTTCCTTAAAGCCGCGCACGGTCTCGGCAACCGGCACCTGCTTGCCTTCACGGCCGGTAAACACCTGCGCCACCGAGAATGGCTGCGACAGGAAGCGCTGAATCTTGCGCGCCCGGAAGACCGTGAGCTTGTCGTCCGGCGAAAGTTCGTCCATGCCCAGGATCGCGATGATGTCCTGCAAATCCTTGTAACGTTGCAACACGCGTTGCACGCCGCGAGCGACATCGTAATGCTCCTGACCAACAACGTCGGGAGACAATGCGCGCGAGTTCGAGGCGAGCGGATCAACGGCGGGATAAATACCTAACTCCGCGATGGAACGTTCCAAAACGATGGTTGCGTCCAGGTGCGCGAACGTCGTCGCCGGCGCGGGGTCGGTCAGGTCGTCAGCAGGCACGTAAACGGCCTGGAACGATGTGATCGAACCTTTCTTGGTCGAGGTAATGCGTTCCTGGAGATCACCCATTTCCGCCGCGAGTGTCGGCTGGTAACCGACCGCGCTCGGCGTACGACCGAGGAGCGCGGACACTTCTGAACCGGCCTGCGAGAAACGAAACACGTTATCGACGAACAAGAGCACGTCCTGATTCTTTTCATCGCGGAAATACTCAGTCACTGCCAGAGCGGACAGCGCCACACGAAGACGCGCGCCGGGAGGTTCGTTCATCTGGCCATAAACCAGACCGATACGAGAACCGGGTTCAATGACCGGCAAACCATTTTCGCCCATCACCGGATGACCCTTGGCGTCTTTCTTCACCTTGATGACGCCGGCTTCGATCATTTCATTGTAAAGATCGTTACCTTCGCGCGTGCGTTCACCGACACCCGCGAACATCGAGATGCCGCCGTGCAGCTTCGCGATGTTGTTAATGAGTTCCATGATGACGACCGTCTTGCCGACACCGGCACCACCGAATGCGCCGACTTTGCCACCCTTCAAGAACGGACAGATGAGATCGATGACCTTAATGCCGGTGACCAACACCTGCGGGCTCGTGGATTGATCCACGAGCGGCGGCGCCGGACGATGAATCGGCAAATACTTGTCTGGCTTCACCGGACCCTGCTCGTCCACCGCCTGACCCGTCACGTCAAACACGCGACCCATGACGGCTTCGCCCACGGGCATCGAGATCGGCGCGCCCTGGTCAATGATTTCCATGCCGCGCTTCAGACCTTCGGTGGTGCTCATGGCGACAGCACGCACCCAGTTGTCGCCGAGGTGCTGCTGCACTTCGAGCGTCAGCTTCACTTTGGCCGGAGCGCCGGGTGGAGTGAACTCCACGGACAGCGCGTTATAAATAGCCGGCAACTTGTCGGGGAATTCGATGTCCACGACCGGGCCGATGATTTGAACGATTTTGCCTTTGTTCATGAGGAATAAATTGCGTTAACCCAACGCCATCTGGGCGGTGGTGATTTCCAAAAGTTCTTTCGTGATGTTCGCCTGACGCAGCTTGTTGTATTCAAGCGTCAGGTCCTTGATGAGCTGCTTCGCGTTGTCGGTCGCGTTCTTCATCGCCACCATTCGCGCGCTGTGTTCAGACGCTTTCGCTTCGAGCAACGCCTGGTAAACAATGAAGTTCACAAAGTGCGGAAGAATCGCTCCCAGCACACTCTTCGCATCCGGCTCAAACAGATGCTCCAAATGCTGCCCTTCAGTCGGGGACGCCTCCGCCGCAGCCTGAGCTTGCTCACCCGCCGGAGCGTTCAACACCACTTGCAATTCGCCAATCGGCAGCAAGCGGCGGACTTCAACCTTTTGCGTCAGCGTGTTGACGAACCGCGTGTAAACCAAATCAACACAATCCACTTCGCCCTTCAGGAACATTTCCTGAACGGCCTTGGACATCGCGCGCGCCTCCGAGAACAAGGGCGCGTCCTTGTAAGTGAATTCCGCGGCCAGCTTGCGCTTCGTGCGAGTGAGGAATTGCGACCCTTTCTTGCCGGCGGCAACAAAGGTCGTGTCTTTCTCAAACTTCAACACTTCGCGACCCAGGTTCGTGTTGAGCGCGCCGCACAAACCTTTATCCGTGCTGATCGCCAGCACGCCGCGCTTCCGGATTTCGCGCTTTTCCATGAGTGGATGCGTGAAGTCATGCGAATCTCTGCTGGAGCTGACGATCATCTGATTCATCAGGATCGCATACGGCCGCCCCGCCAGCGCCGCTTGCTGCGCCTTGCGCATCTTCGCCGAAGCCACCATTTGCATGGCCTTCGTGATTTGCGCCGTGTTCTTGACCGACCGGATGCGTCGGCGAATGTCGCGTGTGCTGGGCATGGTCTAATTTCGTGATGCAGTTCTCAACCGATAAGGCAGCGCCGTTTCGCGCATAAAACCAATTTGTCGCCGGCTCTCTGGCAATGGCGGCTCGACTAATTGCCGGATCGCCTCAAACAGATTCTGAATGGCCTCGTCATGTCCGGCGATACGGTCTTCCAGTTCCGTGAGCTTGCCGGCGAGTTCCTTGTGGGCCGCCAGTTGTTCGCGCATGGAAACAAATACCTCGATAACGCGGATGCTCGCTTCAATCGCGGTCCGGCTCCGCAACACATTCGCGAGTTGCAACGCGCCATACTCGGTAAATACCAAAGGCAGTTTCCGCCGCCCGCCACGGCCTTGCTTTGATATCGCATTTTGCGACATCAAACGCGCAAGCTCCTCACGGGTAAGCTGAAACGCAAACGCAGCCGGGAACCGTTCCCGGTTGCGGCGGAACTGTTCATTCAATCGCGTCGTGCTCACGCCATACACTTTGGCCAGATCCGAATCCAACATGACGCGCTGACCGCGCACGAGGAAAATCAAATCCTCGATCCGGCGAATCGGAGCGTATGTCGTCTTTCTGGCCATTTGTTGCTGCGTTTCCTTTGATATCGCATTTTGCGATATCAAACTCGTCACCGGTAAACCTGTTTGAACTCAGTGATCGCCGACTTTAACTCACCGGTCAGCGCGTCACTAATCGCCTTCTCGGTGCGGATCTTCGTCAACAAGTCCCCTTTGCGAGTCGTCAGGAACTCTGTCAGCTTGGCCTGGAAATCCTTGATCTTGTCCACCGCGACATCATCCACAAAGTTGTTCTGCACCGACCACAAAATTGCGGCCTGAACTTCGACCGGAATCGGGTTGTATTGCGGTTGCTTGAAGATTTCGACGATACGCTTGCCGCGTTCCAACATCGCCTGCGTCTTGGCATCGAGATCAGAACCGAACTGGGCAAACGCCGCCAACTCCCGGAACTGCGCCAGGTCGCCTTTGATACGACCGGCCACCTGCTTCATCGCCTTGATCTGCGCCGCCGAACCGACGCGGCTCACTGAAAGACCAACGGAAATCGCGGGACGCACGCCCTGGTAGAACAAATCCGTTTCCAGATAGATCTGGCCGTCCGTAATTGAAATCACGTTCGTCGGAATGTAGGCCGAAACGTCGCCCGCCTGCGTTTCAATGATCGGCAGCGCGGTCAGCGAACCATTACCGAATTTCTCACCCACGCGAGCCGAACGTTCGAGCAAGCGGCTATGGAGATAGAACACGTCACCCGGATACGCCTCACGTCCGGACGGACGCTTCAAGACCAGCGAGACCTGGCGATAGGCAACCGCCTGCTTGGACAAATCATCATAAATGATGAGCGCGTCCATGCCGTTATCCATGAACCATTCGCCCATCGCGGCACCCGCGAACGGTGCGAGATATTGGTTCGCGGCGGAATCAGAAGCCGCCGCCACCACGACAATGGTGTAAGGCATCGCGCCTTCCTTTTCCAAAGTGGCAATGACGCGAGCAACGCTCGACTGCTTCTGGCCGACCGCGACGTAAATGTTGTAAAGCGGGCGATAATCCTTGTCGCCGGATTCTTCGGCAGCCTTGTTGATGCGCGCCTGATTGATCATCGCGTCCACGCCGATGGTCGTCTTGCCCGTCGAACGGTCACCAATGATCAACTCGCGTTGGCCGCGGCCAATCGGAATCATCGCGTCCACCGCCATGATGCCCGTCTGCACGGGCTGGCTGACGGATTTGCGCTTCACGATGCCAGGAGCAATTTTCTCGACCGGATAAAACGCCGTTTCCTTAATGGGACCTTTGCCGTCCACCGGGCGACCCAGACAATCCACCACGCGACCGAGCAATCCCTTGCCCACGGGCACAGAAAGCAGCTTCCCAGTCGTCTTGACCTCCGAACCTTCCGCGACCTGGAGGTAATCGCCAAGAATGATCGCGCCGACTTCAGTTTCTTCAAGGTTGAGCGCGAGACCGGTGACTCCGTTGCCGAAGTCCAACATCTCGTTCAACATCGCGTCCGTGAGGCCTTCGATCTTGGCCACGCCGTCGGAGATTTCGCGCACGATGCCGACGTTCTGCTTGTTCACCTGCGTC
>DASUGI010000337.1:0-8199 GCA_036274115.1 Verrucomicrobiia bacterium | reverse complement strand
TCTTTCCGTGCTTGATGACAAACCGCTCCCGGCGGACCCGCGAATGATCTCGCTGTTTGAAATCTTCGCCGCCCGCGCCGCCGCCGAGATGCGCCGCCTGCAACAGGAACAGGAGGTGCGAGCGCGCGAGGAAGAACTCAGCGCGCTGCTCGCCAGCGCGATGGACGCCGTCATGGTGCTCGACGCGACCGGTGTCATCACCCGGGTGAATCCCGCCGCCGAACGTCTTTTCGCCTGCACCGCTGAGGATTTGTTGGGCGAGAATCTTCGGGAGTTTCTGCCCGCCGAGAGCATCGCGCGCCTCGAGGCGTTCGCCAGGGAACTCGATGCCCAACCCGAAGGCAATCGTCAGCTCTGGATTCCCCAAAGCTTTCTCGTGCAACGCTGGGACAAGTCCACATTTCCCGCTGAGGCCACGATCTCCCGTTTCACCAACCGCGGCGCAGTCTTTCACACCGTCATCCTGCGCAACATCGACGACCGCCTCGCTGCCGAGCGCCGCATCGAACTCCTCAGCGCCGAAGCGGAATTTCTGCGCGATAACACCCGCGATTACGCGGGCATGGGCGAAATGCTTGGCAGCAGCGGGGTGATGAAGGAGTTGTTCGAATCGCTCCAGCGCGTCGCCGCCACAGAAGCCACCGTGCTCGTCACGGGTGAAACCGGCACGGGCAAGGAACTCATTGCGCGCTGCATTCACGAGGCCAGCGCGCGAAAGGACAAACCGCTCGTGCGTGTGAATTGTGCCGCCATTCCCGGCACGCTGATGGAAAGCGAATTCTTCGGCCACGAACGTGGCGCGTTCACCGGTGCGACCACCAAACGCGAGGGCCGTTTCGCCCTTGCGGACGGCGGGACGATCTTCCTCGATGAAGTTGGTGAACTGCCGCTCGACTTGCAGGCCAAGCTTCTCCGCGTGTTGCAGGAAGGCGAATTTGAACCGCTCGGCAGTCCGCGCACGCGCAAGGTGGACGTGCGCGTCGTCGCCGCCACGAATCGCGACCTGGGCGCGATGGTCGCCGAAGGCAAGTTCCGCGAAGATCTGTTCTATCGCCTGAACGTGTTTCCGGTGCGCGTTCCGGCCTTGCGCGAACGCGGGGCCGACATCGCGCTGCTGGCGCGCTCTTTTGTAGAACGTTTTGCCCGTCGCATGGGCCGTCGCATCGAACCTTTGCATCCCGACGACATCCGGCGTTTGCGGGAATATCCCTGGCCCGGCAACGTGCGCGAACTGCAAAACGTCATCGAACGCGCCCTCATTCTCGCCACGGGCAGCCGCGTGGACCTGCACCGCGCGCTCCCGGCCAGCCCGGCCTCGCCCGGCCTGCCCTCCGAGGACGCGAATGGTTCGTCACCGCGCATCCTCAGTGCCGCCGAACTGGAAGCCATCGAACGCTTGAATCTCGAACGCGCCCTTGCTGCCGCCAATGGGAAAGTCTCCGGCGCAAACGGCGCGGCGGAAATTCTCGGCCTTCCCGCCTCCACGGTTTCCTCGCGGATGAAAGCCCTCGGCCTTCAGCGGAAATGAACCACGAATAGACACGAATCTTTTCCCTCTCCGCCTCGACCGGGGAGAGGGTCAGGGTGAGGTGTCGAAGTCATTTTATTCAAGACCCTTGCCGAATCAGTCTGGCGTGGTAAATATATTACCACAGTCACAAAACCATGTTCGGCGAATTCATAAAACAAATCCGGGAACGTCAGCGCCTGGGCCTGCGCGAATTCTGTCTGGAAAACGGCTACGACCCCAGCAACTGGAGCAAGATCGAACGTGAAGTCCTCCCGCCGCCCCGCGACGAAGAAACCCTCCGCACCTGGGCCAAACAACTCGGCCTCAAGCAAGGCTCGGATGACTGGCTCAAATTCTTTGACTATGCCGCGGTGGATTCCGGGCGCATCCCCGATTACGTGCTCAAAGACGAAAAACTCGTCGCCCAACTGCCCGTTTTCTTCCGCACCATTTCCGGTCAGAAACCGTCGGCAGAAGAATTCGAAAACCTGATTGCATTGCTTCGGAAACGTTGAATCCTCGCCGCTTCCAATCGCTGCTGTATGCGGCGTACCAGCCTTCCGGCAATGCGACGACCGCGAAGACCAAGACATAGTTTTCAATTCAGACGAAAGTTGGTAAGCTTCTCTGCAAATGAATGCGACACTGATGAAACGCTTGTTCCGCGTGATCCAGTCAGGCTCAAGCGCCGACGTGGATACGCTGTGCCGTCGCGTCATTGAGGCCGAACGAAAACAGGGACATGGCCGCGTCGCCAACGAGCTTGAGCGCATCCTCAAGAACAAGCCACCCGGCAAATCCGCACCGTCGCAGGGGACGTTGCAACGCCTGCCCACCAGCCGCCGCGACGCCGCGCCGCTGGTACAGGAAATTCCGGTGGACAAGCTGCGGCATCACATGGTTTTGCCAGAAGCCGTGGAACGCCGTTTTCACCGCATCGAAAAGGAATTTGCCGCGCGCACCCGACTGGCCAAACACGGTTTGCGGCCGCGCCATCGCATCCTGCTCTACGGTCCGCCCGGTTGCGGCAAGAGCCTCGGCGCGGAACGCCTCGCATGGAACACCGGCCTCCCGCTCCGCAAAGTGCGCTTTGACACGCTGCTCTCGTCCTACTTCGGCGAGACGATGGCCAACCTGCGGAAAGTTTTTGACGCCGCCCAAGCATCCCCCTGCGCCTTGTTTCTCGACGAGTGCGATTCACTCGCGCGTTCACGCACGGAGCGGAATGACGTGGGCGAAGTCACGCGCATCACCAACGCGCTCCTGGAAATGTTGGAAGATTACCGGGGCGACGGTCTGGTGATTGCCGCCACCAATCTCGATTCGGCGCTGGACACGGCGTTGTTCCGCCGGTTCGACGAAGTTTTGAAAGTGCCACTGCCCGGGATCGAGGAAATTTGCCGCCTGTTGAAAACCACTCTTTCGCCGATGGAAACGGATGCCACCATCGGTTGGCAGGAAATTGCGCGTGCAATGGATGGCATGTCGGGATCGGAAGTTGTTCATGTCGCACAGAGCGCCGCGAAACATTGTGTGCTGGAAAGCCGGCGGCGGGTCAGTGAGGGAGACATCCGGCACGCGCTCGCCGAATTTCAGGAGCGCCACCAAGCGCCCTGAACTATGCCCACACCTCCAGATTTCCCACATCTGCACCTGACGTTCAGCGGCGCTTATGAGCCGCACTTCCACGGCGGGCCGCGCGAGAATCCCGAGATTGACGCCAACCGCGCGAATCCCAAAGGTCACGCGAACCGGATTCGGGGAATTCTGGGCGGGATACGACAGGCCGACGCGGAACTTCGCCGGTTGCGCGCGGAGATGGGATTGCCCGCCATTCCCGCCGACCGGGGATTCCTGCTGCGGCTGCCGGAGGGGGTGGATGTCGAATCGTTGGTCCGGGCATTGGGTGTGGAGTTGGTCGCAGAAACCGAGGAAGGTGTGATGCTGGTCTCGTCGGTTGATCTCCAATTCACCAAGCTGGAGGAGGTTTTGAAGCAGTTTGAATTGGGAGAGCGCGGCGGCGGCGCAGGTGCTTCCCTTCTCGATATCTATGAAAAACCGGATGATCCGCGTCGTTTGGAAAAGATTCTCGCCCCCGAAATTTTGGCTCTGTGGCCTTTGGCGGATGCCACGACCTACACTCTTGATCTCGGCATCCAGACCGCAACCAGTACGCGGGATGTAAAGTGGCCACGAATCATCCAGCGCGGAGGCGAATCGGACGCTGACTTTCAACAGCGCAGAGAGAACAAGCGCCGGGATGCATGGGTTGAGGCCGATACGAAATGGCAGGAGAAGGCCGAAGCGCGCGTTAAAGAACTTCAGGATTTCATCAAGCATTACGGCGGTGAAATCATTTCTGGGATGATCTCCGATCCAACTCACAAAACCGAACACGGCATGGTGTTTCCTGACAGTGTGCAGGTCCGCGTGCGCATGAACGGCACGGGCTTCCGCGACGTGATATTGAATTTTGCCCACCTGTTCGAGGTCGCCTTGCCGCCCGAGTTGCAGCAACCAACCGCCGAAAGCCACGGGCAGCAAGTCCAACCGGAACTTGTCGTGCGTCCGCCAGCGGGCGATGCGCCGACCGTCTGCGTGATAGACAGCGGCATCGAGGAAGGCCACCGCTGGCTTGAACCGGCGATCGATTCCGATACCAGCCGTTGCTTCATGCCGGGCGTCGCGCCAGACGACGTGACCGATTACGTCAATCCGCAGGGACATGGCACGCGTGTTGCCGGCGCGGTTCTCTATCCCGACGCGATCCCCGCAACGGGAGAAGTCGAGCCCGTCGCATGGATTCAAAACGCTCGCGTTCTGGACGCAACCAGCAAATTGCCCGGCACGTTGACTCCGGAAGAATACCTTCACGAGGTCGTCTCTCATTTTCATGCCGCGCCGCGTTTCACAAAGATTTTCAACCATTCGATTAACGCGAACGTGCCTTGCCCAAAACGACGCATGAGTTCATGGGCCGCCAAGTTGGATCAACTTTCACACGAGCAGGAAGTGTTGTTCATCCAGTCGGCGGGCAATCAGGACCGCCGAGGTAATGGCGACCACGCCAATCCCGGCTTGAGCGCCCATTTAGATGCCGGCAAACAGCCGCCCGATCATCAGTTGGAGGCTTCAATGCGCGTCGCAAATCCCGCGCAGAGTCTTCACGCGCTCACGGTGGGTTCGGTCAGCCCGGGAGTTTTTGAGGATGCAAATTGGCGATCCTTCGCGCCCGGTGAAAATCTGCCTTCGGGTTTCAGCCGCACTGGCTATGGCGAACCGTGGTCGGTCGTGAAACCCGAGGTCGTAGAAGTTGGCGGCGACTTGGTTTATTCCAAGACTCCGCCCCGGCTACCTCGCGTTCAACCCGAAGTCGCTGTCGAATTGCTCAACTCGACGATGCACGGCGAACCGGCCTACTCCAGGGATGGCGTTGGCACGTCGTTCGCCGCGCCAAAAGTGGCGCATGTCGCCGCGCATCTGCAAAATCTTTTTCCCGCCGCGTCGCCGTTGCTTTATCGAGCGCTGATTGTGCAGAGCGCCCGTTGGCCCGGCTGGGCTGAAAACGAGGCCGACAAAGGCAAGGTGCTCCGCCTCATCGGTTACGGCGTTCCCTCATTGCAACGGGCGACGATGAATTCAGAAAGACGCGTCACTCTCATCACGCCGGACGCCGAAATCATTCCCAGCAAGCAACTACATCTTTACACGATTCGGATTCCCGAGGAACTGCGGACCGCGGCTTTGGAAGCGAAGATTCGCGTCGATGTGACGCTGGCTTACACAGCCTTGCCTCGCCGCACTCGCGCCCGTCGTACGGGTTACCTGGAAACCTGGCTCGATTGGGAATCCAGCAAGTTGAGCGAGCCGCGTGACGAGTTTCTGGCCCGGATGCAGAACGGCGGCGCGTCGGCCTACGAAGAATTTCCGTGGGCGCTTCACAAGCGGGAGGGCTGGGGCGAGGCGGAAGACACCTGCCGCAATCGGGGAACCGTGCAGAAAGACTGGGCGGTTTTTGATTCGTTCAATTTTCCCGAAGAATTTGCCATCGCCGTGCGCTCGCACATCGGCTGGAATCATTTACCGGGCGCAGGCACGGCTCGCTATTGTCTCGCAGTTTCCTTTGAAGTGATGAAAGGCGAAGTGCCTATCTACTCCTTGATCGAGAGCGCGATTCCAATTGAAGCGAAAGCAGAGATTGAGATTAAGATCTGATTCCTTTGAAGCTCTGAAATTTCGTTAACCTGGTTCGCGAAATTTCGCGAATCGCGATTTTTCGTGAACGTCTCCGTGGGGCGTTTTCTTCAATTTCCTCAGCAAATCGTCGATTTCCCTGCGTATCAGCCCTTGGCACGTGGCGAGCAATAGGTCCGCACGTCGCACGGATGAACCGTAGCGACACGAACAACCAAAACTCAAAACCAGGAATTATGACTACGACGGCAACACCTACCATTGTCAACGGCATCAACACGGACGCCTTGCGCGGCGCGATTGACGCCATCACTCAAGACCCGGCCAAAGGCCAGACGCATTGGGAAGTCACGTCGCACTGGCGCGGCGGGACGCGTTCCGATGCGAAGGTCAGCAGCTACAGCATCGGCGGCCTGCGCGTTCCCCGCGATTTCACGCTCAAGCTTGATGAGCCGTTCGAACTCTGCGGCAAAAACGAGTTTGCCAATCCCCAGGAATATCTCCTGGCCGCGCTCAACGGCTGTATGATCGTCGGTTACACCGCGTTGTGCGCCTTGGAAGGCATCGAGCTGGAAGAGCTGCGCATCGAAACGGAAGGCGACATCGACCTTCGCGGCTTTCTCGGCATCTCGCCGGAGGTGTCGCCCGGTTACGAGCAGTTGCGCTACACCGTTCACATCAAGGGCAACGGCACGCCGGAACAGTTCGATAAGATTCATCGCACGGTGATGGCGACGTCGCCGAACTATTTCAACATCCGCAACCCCGTGCCGCTGAAATCACGGCTCGTGGTGGGTTGATCGGGATTGAGGAGCACTGATGGCAATGGATTTGAACCAAGCGCTCCTCACCCCGCCTGCGTCGCCCTCTCCCAACAAAGGGAGAGGGACGCACTGCAAGGTTGGGCCTTTCGACCCATTAACAAGCACTCTATTCACTGACAACGTCCCCATCATGAAAACAAACAGCTCTTTCCCGGCGAACCTCCGCGTTCCTGCGTTCGCACGCGCCGTCATCACTCTGGCAGCACTTTGGAGTGTCCTGTCGCTCGGCCTTACTGCCCGAGCCGACGAAACCTGTTCCTCGCCCTACCTCGCCCGCATTGAAGGCCAGGAGGAATTCGTTTACGTCTGGACGCTCGGCGTTGCCGGACTCGGCGACGGCAACGACAAACTCGTCACGCTCGACGTGAAGCCGGGTTCGCCGAACTACGGCAAAGTCATTCACACGCACTCGCTCGATGGACGTCACGAGGCGCATCACGGCGGGTTCACGGACGATCGGCGGCAGCTCTGGCTGTCCGGCCTGGAGACCAGCAAGATCTTCATCTACGACGTTTACACTGACCCGGCGAAGCCGCGTCACGTCAAAACGATTGAGAACTTCGAGAAAATCACCGGCGGAGCGACCGGCCCGCACGGCGTTTACGCGCTGCCCGGTCGTGTCCTCATTCCCTGTCTCTCCAATGCCAAGGACCACAGCGGACGCACCGCATTGGTCGAGTTCAGCAACGAAGGCGATTACATCACCACGCATTGGCTGCCGACCAGGGAAAATCCACGCGGCGTCACGGGCGCTGAGTTCGCCGATGGCTACGGCTACGATGCGCGTGTGTTGCCGCGCAAGAACGTCATGCTCACCACCTCGTTCACCGGATGGAAGAATTACACCCGTGACTTCGGTGACATGGTGAAGGATGCCGAAGCCATGAAGCAGTTTGGCGGCTCGATGGTGTTGTGGAACTTCCACACGCGCCAACCGAAGAAGGCGTTCTCAGTTCCTGGCGCACCACTGGAAATCCGCTGGGCCTGGGGCGAAAAACGCAATTACGCCTTCACCGCCGCCGCACTCGGCTCGAAGTTGTGGCTTTGTTACGAGGACCAGCATGGCGAGTGGCAGACGAAGGCGGTGGCTCAAATCGGACCGGAAGGCGGCGTGTTGCCGGTGGACATCAGCCTGAGCGCCGATGACCAGACGCTCTTCGTGGATTGTTTCGGTGATGGCAAGGTGCGTGTGTTCGACGTGTCCAATCCGCATCAGCCCAAACAGATTTACGAGAAGCAAATCGGCAAGCAACTCAACATGGTTTCGCAAAGCTGGGATGGGAAGCGTCTTTACTTCAGCAGTTCGCTGCTCGCGCGCTGGGACAAGCTGGGCGCTGACAATGAACAATTCGTGCGCGCTTACAATTGGGACGGCAAGGAACTGAAACCGACCTTCGATCTCGACTTCACCGCGCTCAAGCTGGGTCGTCCGCATCACATGCTGTTCGGTTCGACGAAGATTGGCAATAGCAACATGGCTTTGAAATAACGATTATGAATTTTAGAAACATTCAGTCAGGACTAATTCTTGGAGTCGTCATCTTGGCGATCACCGCTGTGGCGATTCCGCCCCGTGACGACGACCACGATTACGACGCGCCCACGCCCGGCAGTTACACGCTGCCAATCGTAAAGGCGGCGGCAGATGGCGAGGTGCTCAACTCGAAAGGC
>DASUGI010000336.1:0-17983 GCA_036274115.1 Verrucomicrobiia bacterium | reverse complement strand
CGCGCACTCTTTTGGGCACGGCATCGGCAACAATCGGGCCGGCATTGGTCGTCACGCTGATGCGAAAGCGCCCGAGATTGTTGTTCATGTTGGCGTCGCTGTTCCAGCCGCCGTGCTGTTGAATTACCCGGAAGTCCCAGATCGTGCCGCCCGCGAAGCCCGCGTTCGTCGCACATTGGAAGACCGCCTTGCGATCCTGATTGCGCCGTCCGGGCCCGGCGTCGATGCCCCACGCCGTTTTGTCGTCGCCGTCATTGGCAAACCGGACCGGACCGAGCACGCGCTTGTTGTTGGACCGGTCATTGTGCTCAGCGCCAAGCGGCGTCTCCGGTTGTTCGAAGTCCGCCGTCACCTGGTCGAACTTGAGTCGGGTCTTGTTGGTCGAGTTCAACGGCAAAACGTCCACGGTGAATTCCGTCAAACCAAACATGCCCTTGAGCGAGCGCCCCGGGCCGTTGCATGGCAGGTTCGGATCGGTCAGCACCTCGAACCGGAACGCCGTGACGTTTTGCAAGTCGTTGGTGAGCCAGAGATGTACGCCATGTTTGGTGGGTGCGTAACCTTGTGCGAGGAACGAACCGTCTGGCTGCGGCAAATACCGTTGGCCACCCGTCGTGATGTCTTCAACCGTCGGACGCAGGACAATCCACTCGGGCTGATTTGCTTTGACCGAATCTTCCCACTGGGCCACGTGCTCTTCCCAATCCGGCGTGCGATGGCGCAGTCCCTCTTCAAGGTCACGAATCTCGCGCGTGATGTTCGCCACACGCATTTGTTGGTCGGGCGTGTAAACGACGCGCTGCGCCTCGTTGTCGTTATTCAGGAAGGCGAACAGTTGGTAATACTCCTTCTGCGAAATCGGATCGAATTTGTGGTCGTGACATTGCGCGCATTGAATCGTTAGGCCCAGCACGCTCTTGCCGATAGCATCCATGCGATCGAACATGGCTTCCATGCGGAACTGTTCGGGGTCAATGCCACCTTCCTCGTTGATCATGGAGTTGCGCAGAAAGCCCGTGGCGACGATGTCGTCCTGCGTGGCGTCGGGAAGCAGGTCGCCGGCAAGTTGGCGAATGATGAACTGGTCGTAGGGCAAATCGCGATTGAACGCATTGACGACCCAGTCGCGGTAAAACCAGACGTTGCGAATCTTGTCCTTCTCGAAACCATCGGAATCCGCATAGCGCGCCGCATCGAGCCAGAAGCGTCCCCACTTCTCGCCGTAGTGCGGAGAGGCGAGTAAACGCTCGACTTGTTTGGCGTAAGCTTCCGGAGATTTGTCCGCGAGAAACTGGTCCGCTTCCTCCGGCGTCGGTGGCAGACCAATCAGGTCCAACGAGAGCCGGCGCAGCAAGGTGATCTTGTCTGCTTCCGGCGACGACTTGAGCTTTTCGGCGTCGAGCTTTGCGAGGACGAAGTTGTCAATCGGCGTGCGCGGCCATTTCTTGTTCCTGGCTGCCGGGACTGCTGGTCGGACCGGCGCTTTGAACGCCCAATGGTTCGTATTGTAGGAATACTTCTTCGCGACACTTTCCCAGACGGCGCCTTGATCAATCCACGCGCGCACCAGGTTGATTTGTTCCGGGGTGAGTTTCTCCTTTTTCTTCGGCATGCCCGAGATGTCGTCGTGCGTGTCGGTCAAGACCTTGATCAGGATGCTTTCCGCGCCTTTGCCGGGGACAACCGCCGGGCCATGATCGCCACCCTTGAGCAAATCCTCGCGATTATCCGCGCGGAAGGCGGATTCCTGTTTCTTTTCGCCATGACAGTCGTAGCAACGTTCGGCGAAGAGGGGTTCGAGTTCCCTGGCGAAATCCACCTTGGGCAGCGGCGACTCGGCGCGGGACTGCGGCAACAACCCCGCAACGCACAGGGCCGCGCTCAAAATAGATCCGCGAATAAAGTTCATTTGCTGGCGTGACTTGAGAATATGCCCGACCCGACGACGCTGGCAAAGGTGATTATGGGTCACGCGCCCTTGAAAATCTGCACGCCAAAGGGGTTTGCCCACCCCTCACCCTCAATCCCTCTCCCCGTTGAGGGGAGAGGGAGGCGTCAGTTGTTTGCCGCTCTCAGTCCGAAGCTGCTCTTGCAATCGAGCCGCCAAAGCCATGCGTTTTACAGCAAGGCGTTCGATGTGATCCCCTCTCCCCTCAACGGGGAGAGGGCCAGGGTGAGGGGTGGTGCAATCCAAAAACTTACAATCTGCTAACGATCGAAGCCGATTAAAAAGGTAGCGTCCTATTTGAAGTTTGGAGTTCCGCGTTTACGCGGCTCCGGACCGCCTGAAGGTGGAACTCCGAACGAATTAGGACATTGCCATTCAGAATTTGTGCTTCCCTCCGCCCGTGGCTCCCTGTTCATTGGTGCGCGGATGAAAGCTGTCATTCTGGCCGCCGGCAAGGGCACGCGCATGAAGGAACTCACCAACGAAGTTCCCAAACCCATGCTGCGCGTGCAGGGCAAACCCATCCTCGAACACATCATCGAAGGACTGAAGACCGCCGGCATCCGGGACTTCTTCATCGTCACCGGCTGGAAGGCCGAGGTGATTGAAAATGACTTTGGCAACGGCGCGAAGTTCGGCGTGCACATCAGTTACGGCCGGCAGGTGGTCCAGGACGGAACGGGCAAAGCGCCGGAACTGGCGAAGACATTTGTGGGCGCGTCTTCGTTCGTGCTGACCTACGGCGACATTCTGGTGAAGCCGGAGACGTATCAGCAAATGGTGCATCGTTTTCAGGAGGGTTACTTCGCCGGCGTGGTGACGGTGACCGGCAGCGAAGATGTGACCAAGGGCGGCTTGTTTTTCTTCGACGACAAATTCTGCCTGAAACATCTGGTGGAGAAACCATCGCCCGCGCAATTGGCGGAGTTAAAGGCGGAAGGCTGGCTGAAGCCCGGCGCAACGGCCTGGTATAACGCGGGCATCTATATTTTCAAACCATCACTGTTCGAGTTCACGGCGAAGCTGCAAAAATCTCCGCGCGGCGAATATGAACTGACGGATGCCATCAGTGCGTTGATCGCGACAAAGCACGTGCTGGCGGGATTGGAGATTCAAGGGCGATGGGTGGATGTGCGGGATCCGGAGGTGTTGGCGGCGTTGGAGAAGCATTCGGCGTGAGCAAAACCAACTTCAAACGTTGTGACCCCTAACACACCAGAGCATTACGGCTTGGCGGCTATTGGCAGGGCGGGACAATTCACAGTAGAGATTCTGGAAACTAGCGCTGGATCCCGCTTGATGTCCATTGAGACAGATACGTGGTCACTCTCATTTACTCTGGGTGAGCATGACTTGGCGGAGATCCTGGCGCACCTGCGTGGCAGAGACACAGCATCCGAGTTGAAGATTGGCGACTTTCTTGATGCTCCTGTGAGGCTCATCAAGGACGATGAGTTTAATGACAGGTATTTTCTCCGCGCTTCCAAGGCAGGTCACGTATTGGAGTTTGTGCTCGGCGCCGACCAACTTGCTCAATTTACAAACGCGATGGCGGACGCTCTTGATGATCTGACAAACTGAGGTTTTGTCGCTATGACGACCCTTGAACCACCCGACAATCACTTCCTCGACGCCGCCACTGGCTGGTTGATGCTCGGCAACGCGGAGGAGGCGCGCTCCGAGTTCGAGCAACTCAGTCCGAAAGCGCGGATGCATCCTGATGCGTTGGATTTTCAATGGCGCTGGCTTGCGCACCTGAAGCGCTGGGAGGAAGCGGTGGACGTGGCCCAACTGCTGATTGATAAATGTCCCCGCCGCGCGGACGCGTGGATTCATCGTTCGTTTGCGCTACACGAATTGCGACGGACGCAGGAGGCGTTTGATTTGTTGTTACCCGCATTGAAGAAGTTTCCGAAGGAGATGACCATTCCCTACAATCTCGCGTGTTACACCAGTCAGTTGGGCGATCTGGCGGCGGCGCGGCAATGGTTTCAAAAGGCGCTGACCCTCGGCAAAACTTCTGAGGAAAAACTCGAACGACTTCAGGCCGCGCTGGAAGATTTGGATCTCAAACCACTCTGGCCGGAGTTGCGCAAGGACCGCGAGAAACTGCGGGCGCAATCGCACTCTTGAAGCAGCAGGCGACGCCAAAACGCACCGGGACGGTGCTTTAACTCGCAGCCGAGACGGCCGCGTTACATCAAACGGCAATGCACGAGTCGCGGTCGTATCGCGGGCGTCTCGCCTGCGAGTTCGGGCGGCGTCTCGCCGCCAGTAGCTCGAAACAGAACCGCTTCTATTCAGTCTTTAACTCGCTGCTCACAAAAGGGGATTAGGTTTTGCCAATTCCAGTGCAGCCCTCGGCCTTGGAAGGGAGTAATTCACTATTGGCCCGTCGGAGAGTCGTTAATGGGTAGGCAGTCAAGGCTTCGGCGGGCCGCCAGGGTTCGGAGTATGAATGCCACAGTTGCCAGTCCTCCGCGAAAACGGCTGCAAGCCGCGCTCGAACACGCTTCGGGTGACAAACGCTTCAAGATTCTTGAAGTCCACATGAAGAAGCACCAGTTCCGGCACGACGCGCTCATCGAAGTGCTGCACAAGGCGCAGGAACTGTTCGGCTATCTCGAAGACGATTTGCTCCTGTTCATTTCGCACAAACTTAAACTGCCGCCGAGCCGCGTGTATGGCGTGGCGACGTTCTACCATTTCTTCACGCTCAAGCCGCAGGGCGAACACACGTGCGTCGTCTGCCTGGGCACGGCGTGTTATGTCAAGGGCGCGGACAAAGTCATCAACACGTTGCAGGAAAAGTTGAAGATCAAGTCCGGCGAAACCACGGCGGACGGAAAAGTTTCCCTGCTCACCGCGCGCTGCATCGGCGCGTGCGGCATCGCACCGGCGGTCACTTACGACGGCAAGGTCGCCGCCAAGCAAACGCCCGAAGCGGCGCTCGAAAAAATCAACGGCTGGAATTAAGTCATGCAACTCGACGATCTCAATGCCATCGCCGCCCGGAAAAAGGCTGCCGCAAAAAAAATCTGCCTGCGCACCTGCATGTCGGCGGGATGCATGTCTTCCCAGGCCGACGTTATCAAAAAGAACCTCGATGCCGAAGTGAAGGCGCAGGGTTTGGAAGCCGATGTGGAAGTGCGTCGCGTCGGTTGCATGGGCTTCTGTGGACAGGGGCCGCTGGTGGGAGTCCACCACGATGATGGCCGGGAAGGGCTGTTCGAGTTTGTCAAACCGGAGGACGCCCCGGCCATCGTCGGTTCGCTCAAAGGCGGCCCATGCGACGTGCAACGTGGCGATCCCAATCATCCGTTCTTTGCCAAGCAGGTGAAGATCGTTCGCGCCAACGGCGGCATCGTTGATCCGGAAAGCATTGAAGATTATATCGCGGCTGGTGGTTACCAGGCGCTGCACCACGCTTTGACGGAAATGAAGCCGGCGGAAATCGTCGAAGCGATCACGAAGAGCGGATTGCGCGGACGCGGCGGCGCGGGTTATCCGACGGGACTGAAGTGGGGCACGGTGGCCAAGTCGGCGGGCCCGAAGAAATACATCGTGTGCAACGGCGACGAAGGAGACCCCGGCGCGTTCATGGATCGCAGCGTGTTGGAGAGCGACCCGCATCTGGTGCTCGAAGGCATGGCCATCGCCGCGTATGCGGTCGGAGCGGACCAGGGATTTCTTTATGTGCGAGCGGAATATCCGCTGGCGATTTCGCGGCTGCAAATCGCGATCAAGCAGGCCAAGCAATTGGGATTGTTGGGCGCCGGCATTTTTGAAACGCCGTTTGTGTTCAACGTGGATATCCGCATCGGTGCCGGCGCGTTTGTGTGCGGCGAGGAAACCGCTTTGATGGCCTCAGTGGAAGGCAAACGTGGCACCCCGCGTCCGCGTCCGCCGTTCCCGGCGGAGTCAGGTCTGTGGGGCTGCCCGACGCTGATCAACAACGTGGAGACGTTCGCCAACATCGCGCCCATCATCGGCAAGGGCGCGGAGTGGTACGCGAGTTTTGGCACTGAGAAAAGCAAGGGCACAAAAGTCTTCGCGCTCACGGGCAAGATTACGAACAACGGACTCATCGAAGTGCCGATGGGCATTCCGTTGCGGCAGATTGTCGAGGAGATGGGTGGTGGCGCGCCGGACGGACGCACAGTGAAGTCAGTGCAAACGGGGGGTCCGTCCGGCGGCTGTATCCCCGCCGAGCATCTCGACACGCCGGTGGATTACGAATCGCTCACGAAGCTGGGTTCAATCATGGGGTCGGGCGGCATGGTGGTGATGGATGACACCACGAACATGGTGGAGATCGCGAAGTTCTACATGGAATTCTGCATGGACGAGTCGTGTGGCAAGTGCATTCCGTGTCGGGCGGGCACGGTGCAGATGCACAACCTGCTCCAGAAGATTCTCAAGCGGAAGGCTACTAAACGCGATCTCGCGAAGTTGGAGGAGCTTTGCGACATGGTGCGGAACACCAGCCTATGCGGCCTCGGCCAGACCGCGCCCAATCCGGTGATGAGCACGCTGCGGTTCTTCCGCAAGGAATACGAGGAGTTGTTGCAACCGGATACGTTTGGACCGAGGGAACGCGAAACTTGCAGCCTGATATGAATACGACCCATGCGACGAATGTGACCACTGCATCAATTGCGAACCGTTTTCGTCGCATCGGTCCCATTCGTCCTATTTAATTTTATGGCCGCGAAAACACTGACAATTGACGGCAAACAGATCTCTGCTGAGGAGGGGCAGACGGTTTTGCAGGTCGCGGAAGAAGCTGGCGTGAAAATCCCGACGTTGTGTCACCTCGAGGGTGTCTATGACGTGGGCGCGTGCCGCTTGTGCCTCATCGAGGTGAAAGGCGTGCCCAAGCTTCTTCCGGCCTGCACCACGAAAGTGGCCGAGGGCATGGAGGTGAAAACCAACAGCGAGCGTCTCCAGAAATATCGGCGCATGACGATCGAATTGTTGTTCGCCGAGCGCAACCACGTGTGCTCGTCGTGCGTGGCCAACGGTCATTGCGAACTGCAGACGCTGGCTTACTCGTTGGGCATGGATCACGTGCGCTACGAGTATCTGTTCCCGAAATGGGGCGTGGACACCACGCACGCGCTGTTCGGCATGGATCACAATCGTTGCGTGCTTTGCACCCGTTGCGTGCGCGTGTGCTGGCACATCGAAGGCGCGGGAACGAAGAACGTGGCCGGGCGCGGCGGTCGCTCCTACATCATCACGGATTTGAACATGCCGTGGGGCGAAAGCGATTCCTGCACGCGCTGCGGCAAGTGCGTGCAATCGTGTCCAACCGGCGCGCTGTTCCACAAAGGTTCAACCGTGGGCGAGATGGAGCGCGACCGCAGCAAGCTGGAATTCATTGTCACTGCGCGGGAGAAGAAAGAGTGGATCACGGAATGAAACGTAGCGCAGATTTTCAATCTGCCGTATCGCGGATTTGGAATCCGCAAGCCGCCGTGAATTCCAGGGCCGGCGAAAGGAGCGACACTCAGCCGACTGCAAGTCGGCGATACAGCAGGTTGCAAACCTGCGCTACGACGGACGGGCGGGAGATTTCGATATGAAAGTGCGTTTAGCCACAGTCTGGTTGGGCGGTTGTTCGGGATGCCACATGTCATTCCTGGACCTCGACGAGTTTCTCATCGACCTCGCGGACCAGGTGGAAATCGTTTACAGCCCGGTCGTGGACATCAAGGAGTATCCCGAGAATGTGGACGTCTGCCTGATCGAAGGCGCCGTCTGCAACGAGGACAACCTCGAACTGCTCCACAAAATCCGGAAGCGCACCAAAGTGCTCGTGTCGTTCGGTGATTGCGCGGTGACGGCCAATGTGCCGGCGATTCGCAATCAGCTTGGACTCAGCAACGCCGAGAGCGTGTTGCAACGCGCTTACGTGGAGAATGCGCAGTTCAATCCGCGCGTGCCGGCGGCTGGCGATGGCATTGTGCCGGCGTTGCTCGAACGAGTGTTGCCCGTGCATGAAGTGGTTTACGTGGAGCACTATTTACCTGGCTGCCCGCCGCCGGCTGATCGCATCAAGGCAGTTGTTACCCAGATGTTGAGCGGCGTTGAGCCGAAGCTGGAGGGAACGCAGTTAAAGTTTGGGTGAAATGAATACCGAAATCCGAAATCCGAAATCCGAGAGAAGACCGAAGCTCGAAATCCGAATTGAGCGGGCGCGCTACGAGACAGCAGCGGTTCGGGCTTCGGTATTCGGAATTCTTTCGGATTTCGAGCTTCGGATTCCGGATTTTTGAAGTTATGTCAAAACGCATAGTCATCGATCCCGTGACCCGCATCGAGGGACACGCCAAGATCAGCATTTTTGTGGACGACGCCGGCAACGTGTCCGATGCGGAGTTCCACGTCGTCGAGTTTCGCGGGTTCGAAAAATTCTGCGAGGGCCGGCCTTTCGCGGAAATGCCCGGCATCACGCCGCGCATTTGCGGCATCTGCCCGGTGAGCCATCTGCTCGCTTCGGCCAAAGCCGGTGACGCCATCATGGCGGTCAACATTCCACCCGCGGCGGACAAGCTGCGTCGCCTGATGAACCTGGGCCAGATCGTCCAAAGCCACGCGTTGAGCTTCTTTCACTTGAGCGCCCCGGACTTTCTGTTGGGCTGGGACACACCGCAACCGCAGCGCAACGTTTTTGGTCTAATCGGCTCGAACAAGGAACTCGCACGGGCAGGAATCCGCCTCCGGCAGTTCGGCCAGGAAATCATCGAGATCCTCGGCGACCGCAAGATTCATCCGGCCTGGGCTGTGCCCGGCGGTGTGCGCAGTCCGTTGACCAAAAAGGGTTGCGAGCGCATTCGCAAATGGCTGCCGGAAGCCTTCGCGACGACGCAAATCGCGTTTGACCTCTGGAACAAGACGATGGAGATGCATCAACGCGAGTTGCAGGTGTATGGGAATTTCCCGTCATTGTTCATGGGACTCGTCGCGCCGGACGGCACGTGGGAACATCACGGCGGCAAACTGCGTTTTACCGACAGCAGCGGCAGCATCATTGCCGACCAGCTTGACCCGCAGAAGTATTACGAAGTCATCGGCGAATCGGTGCAGGACAGTTCGTATCTCAAGTCGCCGTATTATTTACCGCTCGGTTTTCCGGATGGCATTTATCGTGTCGGTCCGTTGGCGCGACTGAACGTGTGCGAACAAATGGGCGTGCCGAAGGCTGATGCCGAGTTGAAGAAGTTCAAGAAACTCGGCCGCGGCGCGGTCACCTCATCATTCCTGTATCACTACGCGCGATTGATCGAAATCCTGGCGGCGCTTGAGTACATCGAGCGTTACATGGACGACGAGGAGTTGTTAAGTGATTATCTCTGCGCGGATGCCGGCATCAACAGCCTGCGCGGTGTGGGTGCGAGCGAAGCGCCGCGCGGCACGTTGTTCCATGATTACACCGTGGACCGCAACGGGCTGCTGAAGAGGGTCAACCTCATCGTAGCCACCGGACAGAACAATTTGGCGATGAACCAGACGGTGGCACAAATCGCGCGGCACTACGTTAAGGGGGGCAGTGAAATCCCCGAGCCATTGCTCAATCGCGTGGAGCATGGCATTCGTTGCTACGATCCTTGCTTGAGTTGTTCGACACACGCCGTCGGCGAGATGCCGATGCAAGTCCGCCTCATTGGGCCGGATGGCAGAATTCTGAGCGAAGCCCTGCGGGGTTAACGTAGCGTCAGCCATCCTGGCTGACGTAGAGCCGGGCTTCCAGCCCGGCGGATTGAAGCGTAGTCTGATTATCCGCTCGAATTTTGCGACGCGGTCTCGCGTTGCGGAGGCAGGTCCGGGCGGCTGGAAGCCGCCCTCTACGGCACGCAAGGATGCGTGCCGCTACATTTCTGAAACAATCCAGGCAGTTCGTGAGTTTCTTAAGCTGGACCACCGAAAGTCGGTGGTGTTTCATCGTTGTTAAACCCAGTAAACCGCTTGAATGCTATGAAACTGACTGCCGTCGCTCTGTTGCTTGCCTCCGGCGTTGCTGCTTTCGCCGCTACGGAAGAAACCCTCACCAAGACCTTTTCTGCCACCTCTGGCGGAACGCTGGTCGTGGAAGTGGCTTTTGGTTCAATCGAAGTCACGACCAACGCGACCAGCGAAGTCGGCGTGGATGTCTGGCGCAAGGTGAGCCGAAAGAACAAGGCAGCGGAGAAGGATTATTTCACCGAGAATCCAATCGAATTCATCCAGGACAGGAACACTCTCACCGTGCGTTGCAAGAAAGCAGAAACCAAAAGCAGTTGGTCCATTTTCGGCGGCGGAAATCGTAACGAGGCGAAGTACACCATCCGCGTTCCGGCACAGTTTAATGCAAAACTCAGCACTGCCGGCGGCCCGATCACCGTGAGCGATCTTTCTGGCGACGTGAAGGCCAGTACGAGTGGCGGCGGATTGAAGTTCGCGCGGATTCATGGTCCGGTGACGGGGAACACCTCGGGCGGCGCGATCCGGGTTTCGGATTCCGAAGGCGAAATGAAGGTAGGCACCAGCGGCGGCGGCATCGAGGTAACGGGCGGTTCGGGTTCGCTGAAGGGTAACACGTCGGGCGGGCGGATCAGCGTGAGCGGTTTTGCCGGCCCGATCGCGGTGTCCACCAGCGGCGGCGGGATTTCAATTGAGAAGGCGACCGGCAAAGTTGAAGGCAATACTTCAGGCGGCAGCATCAACGTCACCCTGGCAGCACTGGTAAAAGAAGAAATCAAACTCTCGACTTCCGGTGGCGGCGTGAGCGTGAAAATGGCCGAGGGCTCGGCGTTCACGCTGGATGCTTCGACGTCTGGCGGCGGTGTTTCGTGCGACTTGCCCGTGACCGTGACCGGCAAGCAGGAGCGCAATCGTCTGAAAGGTCCGGTGAATGGCGGCGGGCCGGTTGTGCACCTGCGCACCAGTGGCGGCAGCATTCACGTGAGGAATCTGTAAGCAGCGAGTATCGAAGCACCGTAACGCACGATGCAGCCCAGGGGCGTGCAGAGGGCGAACGCAAACTGACTTTGCTCTGTGAATCCTGGTAGGCCGCGACTTTCTTGTCACGGAGCTGGAGGATCTTACCTTCGTCCGGCGCGAATTTTGTGACAAATCGGAGTTGGCTTCAGTGAACGTTGTCATACTCTTGCGCCATGAAGGTCACTCGACGTGGTTTTCTCAAAACGGCCGGCCTCACGGTTGCGGGAATGGCTGCGACTCGCTGGGACATCGATGCTGCGGTGCACGAACCGTGGCTCAACTCGGCGACCAAAAATGAACTCGCCGACATCGCCATAAACCTGGCGAAGAAGCTCGGCGCGACTTACGGCGACATTCGGATTAATCGCTATCGGACGGAGCGCATTTCGACGCGGGAGCGTCAGGTGCAAGGCGTGGCGTTGAATCAAACCTTCGGGTTCGGCGTGCGCGTGTTGGTGAAAGGAAGTTGGGGCTTTGCGGCCAGTAGTGAAGTAACCGCGAGGGAAGTGCAGCGAGTTACGCGCGAAGCGGTGGAGATCGCGAAAGCCAACGCCTCGCGCCAGCGCAAGCCGGTTCAGTTCCTTGACGTGCCCGGGGTGAAGGCGAACTGGGGGAGTCAGTTTGAGCAGGACCCGTTCGACATTTCCATTGAGCAGAAGATTGAGACGTTGATGAAGATCAACGAAGCCGCGCTCCTGGTTTCCGGCGTCGCCTTTGTGAACTCCAGCATGGCGTGGGTGAACGAGCAAAAATTCTACGCGTCGACGGACGGCTCGCGCATCGAGCAATACATCATTCGCGGGCAACCCGGGTTCACGGTCACGGCGGTGGATCGGGCGGCTGGGGACTTCCAGACCCGCAGTTCGCTCGGCGGACCGCAAGGGATGGGTTACGAATACGTCCGCAATCACGACTGGGTCAAGGAAGCTGCCCAGGCCGGCGAGGAAGCCGTCATGAAGCTTAAAGCGAAACCCGTCGAGCCCGGGAAATACGACCTGGTGCTGCATCCCTCGCATCTCTGGCTGACAATTCACGAGAGCGTGGGCCACTCCACCGAATTGGATCGCGCGCTGTGGTGGGAGGCGAATTATGCCGGCACAAGTTTCATTACTCCGGATAAGACCGGCAAGCTGCAGTTCGGCTCAAAGATGGTGAACTTTTTCGCCGATCGCACGCAACCGGCGGGCCTGGCGACCGTGGGTTACGATGACGAAGGCGTGGCGGGGCAGAAGTGGTATCTGGTGAAGGATGGTGTGTTCGTCGATTGGCAAACCACGCGCGATCTGGCACCGCTCATTGGCCGGAAGCAATCCTACGGTTGCCTGCACGCCCAAAGCTGGAGTGACGTCCCATTTCCGCGCATGCCGAATGTTTCGCTGGAGCCGGGCAAAGGGGATGCGTCGCTCGATCAAATCGTCAGCGGCGTGGACAAAGGAATATTGATTTACGGCAACGGGAGTTTCTCCATCGATCAACAGCGGTACAACTTTCAATTCGGCGGTCAAACCTTCTGGGAAATCAAGCAAGGCAAGATCACGGGCATGTTGCGCGACGTGGCCTATCAATCGCGGACCACTGACTTTTGGAACTCGTGCGACGGACTTGGCGGGCAATCCACCTACGCGCTGGGTGGCGCGTTGAATGATGGCAAGGGCGAACCGTCGCAATCGAACGCGGTGAGCCATGGTTGTCCGGCGGCGCGGTTTCGCAAGGTGAATGTTCTGAACACGGATTCGAAAGGCGGTGCCGCAACCGCAGGAGCGCACGTATGTTAACCGAACGCGAGGCGAAGAAGATTTGTGACACGCTGTTGAAGCTCACCAAAGCGGACGACGCCGTGGTGAGCGTGCGCGAAAGCGTCCAGAGCAACCAGCGTTTTGCGGCGAATGCGTTCACCACCAATGGCAGTTCCCGCGAGCGCAGCTTTTCGGTGACGATGTGGATCGACAAGCGGCAGGGTTCAGCGAGTGGCACCGAGTTTGACGAAGCGGCGTTGCGCCGTGCCGTGGAACAGGCGGAGCATCTGGCGAAGCTTTCGCCTCCGGACGTGGAATACTTGCCGACGCTCGGGCCGCAAAAATACAAACCGGTAAAAGGCTACGCGGGCAAAACGGCTGAGTTGTCCCCGGCCTGGCGGGCAAAGCAGATTGGCCGGATTCTGGATGAATGCGAAGACGCCAAAGTTGTTGGGGCGGGTTTGTTCCGCTCAGGCGCGTTCCTCTCGGCTTCAGCGACGCGTAACGGGAATTTTGAGTTCGAACGCTCCACTTCGGCGGACCTGTCAATCACCGCGCGCACGCCGGATGGAATGAGTTCCGGCTACGGGTTGCATGACCACTTTGATGTCGAGAAACTCGACGTCGGCGGCGTTTCCCGGCGCGCGATCAAAAAGGCGCTCACGGGCCAGGACGCACAGAAACTCGCGCCCGGGATTTACCCGGTCATTCTCGAGCCGCAGGCAGTGAGCGACATCCTCGGATTCTTCAATGGCGCATTCAACGCGCGCAATGCCGACGAGGGGCGCAGTCCGATGTCGGCACCGGGCGGTAAAACGCAGCTTGGTCAGGCGGTGTTTGATTCCAAAATTAATTTCTACAGTGATCCCTGGCATCCGGAGTTGCCCGGCTCGCAATCAGCGCAGGATGGTTTGCCCGCGGAGAAACTGTATCTCGTTCGCGGTGGTGTCGTGGAGAACCTGATCACTTCGCGCTTCTGGGCGCAGAAGACGGGCAAGCAACCCACGCCCGGCCCGGTGAACTCGATTCTTGAATCGACGGGGCCAACGAACTCGCTCGATGAGATGATCGCGGCGTCGGACCGTGCGTTGCTGGTGACGCGCCTCTGGTATATCCGCATGGTGAGTCCGCGAACGCAATTGCTCACGGGCCTGACGCGCGACGGTGTGTGGCTGGTCGAAAACGGAAAGATCAGGAATCCGGTGCGCAATTTCCGATTCAACCAAAGCGTGATGCAGATGCTGGCACCGGGGAACGTAGAGATGATTGGAAAACCGGTGCGTACCGGCGGTCTGTTTCCGGCGCTGAAGCTGAAGGAATTTACGTTCAGTTCGGAAAGTGAAGCGGTATGAGAAATCGCGCATTTGCAAAAACGGGTTGGGCCCTCATAGCGTTGGCTGCCGCGGCGACTGGTGCGCTGATCGGGGCTGACTCACCTGCCAGGTCCGAGTGGCGCTTTCTGCCGCTCGTCACCAACGGCAAGGTCGATACCAATTGGGTGTTCCTGGGCTGGGGCAAGTTTGCCGTGGAGGACGGGACGTTGCGAACGGACCCTGATCCAAAAGGCCTTGGCTTGTTGGTCTACAGGAAAGAGAAATTTGGCAATTGCCAGATTCGTGTGGTGTTCAAACCCAAGGAGGTAAAGTCGAACTCCGGAGTGTATGTGCGCATCGGCGACGGAATCCTTGGCGAAGTGAACCGCCCCGGCGCGGCGTTTGAGCGTGACGCAGAGGGGACGCCGTCCAAAGCATCCGAGGAAAAGATGAAAGCGTCAGCAGATCGCGAGGAAGGACCGTGGTTTGCCGTGCATCAGGGTTATGAGGCGCAAATCGCTGGCGACTCGACCGGGTCGATTTATTCCCTGGCGAATGCCTCAGTCACCGGGACAAAGGCCGGCGAGTGGCGCACGATGATCATCACCCTGGATGGAACAAAGATCGATGTGGAACTGGATGGCAAACCGGCTTCAAGCTTTGATTCTGCAAAGACGGATTTACCGTCGCGCAAACAGTGGTATGAGCCGAAGCGCGAGCCGAGGCGCCCTGAAGCGGGTTACCTCGGCCTGCAAACTCACGACCCGGGTGACGTGGTGTGGTACAAGGAAATCAGTGTGCGATCGTTGCCGGAAGCCAGGTGATCGTTCTCGGGGACGATTTCGACTCCTGGTGTTTGGCTCGTGGCCAATGCCGACACGGCGCGGCACGCTGGCGTTCGCGCCGATGAAGACGATCTGCTGAAATGGCCAAAGCCAATGCCGCGTCAGCAAACTCATCGTGGGGCCGCTCCAAAAGACGGACGGCTTTTCGACGCCCGCCAACTCCCGGCATTGCGCGCGGCGGCGCATGATTTGTGTTGGTTATTGGATCGCGGTTATTCGTCGCACTCAGCCATCGAGTTGGTGGGCAACCGCTACAATCTGGTTCGTCGCCAGCGGATGGCGGTGAGTCGTTGTGCGTGTTCGTTGGAAGCGGTGCAACAGCGGCGTGAACGCGAGGTCGGGAGTGAGGCGATTCACGGGCGGGAACTGTGGATTGACGGTTACAATCTTTTGACCGTGCTTGAGAGCGCTCTGTCCGGTGGCGTGGTTTTGTTGGGACGCGACGGATGTTGTCGCGACATTGCGGGCATTCATCGTCGCTATCGCAAGGTGAACGAAACGGGACCGGTGTTGCGGATGATTGGTGAAAGCGCCGCCGGCTGGGGCGTTACCTGTTGCCGCTGGTGGCTGGACAAACCGGTTTCGAACAGCGGGCGACTGAAGACCTTCATTCAGGAAGTCGCGGTGAGTGCCGGTTGGAACATGACGGTCGAACTGGTTTTTAATCCAGACAAAGTGCTTTGGGAGAGCGACCAGGTGGTTGCCACCTCGGACGGGATCGTGCTCGATCGTTGTCGCCAGTGGGTGAACCTGGCGCGGCACATCATTACGCGACGAGTTCCGCAGGCGTGGATGATGGACTTGTCGTCAACGAAATGAACCACACCGTTCGGGCGCGGTCGCATTTGTTGCTTGCGGCGCTTCCATCCGACTCCATCCTGCCGCTGCTATGCCGAATCTCGATACCAATTCGCTCAGCGACAATCCGTTTGCGGTGCTGACCTTCATCGCGGCTCCGGCGATCCTCACCAGCGCGACCAGTGTGCTGGCGATGAGCACCATTAATCGGATGTTGCGCGCCCGCGAACGGATGCACCAATTGTTGACGGAATCCGAGAACGCGACACTGTATCGCGGCGCCAATCTGATGGAACTGGTGAATCGGGCGGAGCAGCAGGGCATTTTGCTGTTGGGGGCGATGCGCTGGATTTACGTGGCATTGGGATCGTTTGCCGCGGCGACCCTGGTGACGCTGTTGGGCGCGGTGGCGGGTCAGTTGGGGAGCGACCTGTTGTTGCATGTAATCATCGGTCTGGGACTGTTGCTGGGCGGCACCGGTTTGACCGGTTTGGTTGGCGGTTGCGTTCACTTGTTTCGCGCGACGGAACTTTCCCTCGTGAACATCCGGGCGGAGGCTGAGTTAATCCGGCAACGGCAGGCTCAGAAACGCAGCGGCCCGGGGGGCTGACACGCGGTTTGCGCTGTGCGTACTGGCTTCGGTAACATTCGCTCGTGTCTCGCAAGTCCAGGAAAACTCCAGCAGGGAGAACCGGCAAAGTTCTGCTGTTCGCCTGTGCGGCGGCGTTCGTGCTGCCAGTGGTGTTTGCGGTGCTGGTGGCCACTTCGCGCTCTCGCTTCAAATCCCATCCGCCTTCCGTTGCGTTGACCAACTCGGACGCCACGGTGTTTGCGGCGTACGGCAAGTCGCCCAGTTGCCGTTCTTGTCACGAAGAGGCGTTCAGGAACTGGGAAAAGTCACATCACGGACTCGCCGAGCGACCGGTGCAGGCGACACTTGATTCCTCCGCGTTTGAGCCGACGCACCAAATCAAACACGGGACGCAGCAATCTGAAGCGCGTCTTGCCGATGGCAGGTTTCAGTTGATCACCCAGGGATTGAGCAAAACGAATCAAGCGTTCGAGGTTGCGCGCGTTATCGGTGTGGATCCGTTGTTGCAGTATCTGATTCCGGCTGCGGGTGGACGGATGCAGGCAACCGAGTTGTGTTTCGATCCCCGGCGGATGGAATGGTTTAACGTATATGGCGCGGAGGACCGCCAGCCCGGTGAATGGGGGCATTGGACCGGCCGCGGGATGAATTGGAACAACATGTGCGCCACGTGCCACAACACCCGCCTGCGGAAGAACTACGACGAAAGCACGGACAGTTATCGCACGACGATGGCAGAGCCGGGGGTCGGCTGCGAAGCCTGCCACGGTCCGATGGCCGATCACAATGACTGGCAGGCAAAGCACCCCAACAAGTCTGGCGACCCAACCATCCGCAAGCTCTCGAAGGAACAGATGTTTCACACCTGCGCGCAATGCCATGCGCGTCGCGCCGAGTTGACGGGTGATTTTCGGCCCGGCGAAAATTTCTTCGATCATCACGCGCTAACGATTCCGGATGAGACCGATTTGTTTTATCCCGACGGCCAGGTGCGCGAGGAGGATTATGAATTCACGGCTTTTCTTGGCAGCAAGATGCATGCGGCGGGCGTGCGTTGCGTGGATTGTCACGAACCACATACCAGCAAGCTGCGCGTGCCTGGCAACATGATGTGCATGGCCTGTCATGGAAACGTGCAAACGAATGGCGCGCCCCGCATTGAATTGGAAACGCATAGCCGGCATAAGACCGGCACGAGCGGGGATTTCTGCACGGATTGTCACATGCCCACGACGGTGTATATGCAACGTCATCCGCGTCACGATCATGGTTTCACCATTCCTGACCCACGTTTGACCAAGGAGTTTGGCACCCCCAACGCGTGCAATCGTTGTCACACGAACCAGACGGCGGATTGGTCGCTCGAAGCAATGAACAAATGGTACGGACCGCGGACCAACGAGCTGGCGCGGACGCGGGCCACGGCAATTGCACAGGTCCGCAGCGGAAATGCGGCGGCGGTGCCCGCGTTGACAAAGATGGCTCTTGCGGAAACAAATTTCTTCTGGCGGGCGGTGGCGGCAAATCTGTTGCGTCCCTGGGCGGACGAGAGTTCGGTGCGGGATGCGCTGGTGAAATCGGCGCAGGACACCAACGAACTGGTGCGGGCAATGGCGATGCGGGCATTGGAGATTTATGCCGATGCTCCGGGAACTCCGGGTGCGAATGCGCTCGCCAAAGGCCTGGTAGATCCGGTGCGGAATGTGCGCCTTGATGCCGCGTGGTCTTTACGGCGAACCGTCGACACCAATTCGACGGCGGGCCGC
>DASUGI010000335.1:0-6730 GCA_036274115.1 Verrucomicrobiia bacterium | reverse complement strand
AGCGAACTCATCCTGACCGGGGGCGAAATGGATTCGGCCAACGCCACCGTTCTGCTCAATGGCAATGTCACCGCCCATGCCTCGGACCAGGTTGCGCGCATTGCCGGAAAACTTTCGCTCAATGGCGGACAACGCACCTTTGCCGTCGCGTCCGGCACCATCTCTCCCGGCTTGGAAATCACGGCCGCCATCAGCGGTACCGCTGCGTCCGGTTTGATCAAAACGGACACCGGCGAGCTGCGACTCTCCGGCGCGAACAATTATTCCGGCCCGACCGTGGTGGAGGCTGGCACCCTCGGCGTCTTTCACTCCACCGCCCTGGGCGCAACCGGCGCGGGCAGCCCTTTGCATGGCACGTCGGTCGCCGTCGGCGCCACACTGTTGCTGAACTCCGTTTCGGTCGGCTCTGAGTATCTTTACCTCCGCAGCGATGGTTATCTCGGTGCCGGCGTGTTGTTCAATCAACAAGGTAACAATAGCTGGGCCGGCGACATCGAGCTGATGGCGAGCACCTGCATCAACATCTCGGGAGGTTCATCCTTGAATCTCACGGGCCGGATTACGGGCGCGGGCGATCTGACCAAGTGGGGCAGCGGCACGTTGAAAATCG
The DNA here is from genome assembly GCA_036274115.1 of Verrucomicrobiia bacterium. Lineage (GTDB taxonomy): Bacteria > Verrucomicrobiota > Verrucomicrobiia > Limisphaerales > JADLHS01 > JADLHS01. The sequence goes on along the minus strand of DASUGI010000335.1, from coordinate 6,120 downwards.
CGGGCGACACCAGCAACGATTTCATTGGCACAACGTGGATTGATGCCGGCACTCTTCAATTGGCCAAGCACAACTCTCATCGCGCCATCCCGGGCTCGTTGCGGATTGGCGCACTGGACGGACCACCCGTCACCGTGACGGTGCTTTCAAACTACCAATTCACGCCGGGTATGACATCCGTCACACTCCAGCCTGGCTGCACGTTCAACATCAACCAAAGCACGCAATTCATCTCCGGTTTGTATGGCTTCGGTGAAGTCCAGCTTCCCGGCGTGTTGGAAATGGCGAACGGAAACTACGGCGGCAACATCTCAGGCAATGGCACGCTGCTCGTCAGCAGCGCCGGTCCGGGTGGACTGCGACTCACGGGGACGAACACCTTCACTGGCCGGGCGTATGTGGACTTTGCCAATCTTTACGTGGATGGTGTTTTTCCTGTGCCGGTGCACGTGCTCACGTCCGGCGGGGTCGGCGGCACAGGCATCGTCGGCAATGTTGACATTTCTCTGGGTCGCCTTTCTCCCGGGGTTGGTCACTTCGGCACGGGCGTTTTACGCACGGGCCACCTCGCAGTCACGAATGGTTCAATCTTCCGATTTGAGACCCGCGATATCCCCAACGGTATCGCCTACGACCGGGCGGAAGTCACCGGCAGTGTCCGACTGGATGATGCCAATCTCCAACTCGTTCTCGGCAGCGCCGGCCGTTCGAACATTGCTTACATTCTGATTCTGAACGACGGCAACGATCCGATTCAGGGAACGTTCAACGGCCTGCCCGAAGGCGCAACCTTCATGCACGACGGCGGCCAGTTCGAAATCACTTACCAGGGCGGCACGGGCAACGACGTCATTTTGCGCCAGGAAACGCCGACCACCAATTCCTTTCCAGTTCAGCTCAGCATCCAGCCCAAGGATGCCAATTGGGTCACGCTGACCTGGCCGTCGTATGCTTCGGCTTACCAACTGCAATACTGCACCAATCTGGCTGCCTCGGCCTGGTGGCCTGCTGCGGGCGGCTACAGCAATAACGACGGTACCAACGTCGTTTGGAATCAGCTCACCTTGAACCGGCCAACATGTTTCTTCCGGCTCGCTTACCCCTGACACAGCACTGTTTAAAACTCTAACTCCACACACCATTGACTTATGACCATTCGAACTTACGGAATGAATCATCGCCAACGGCTGAGTCTCGCCAGCATTCTTTGCGAACTCCATCATCAGCTTCGCCTGCAACACTTCGCACGTTGCCAACCGGCCACTCACGAATCATCTGCTTTCGCCCTCCGTCGCTGGCGACAGCACCAGGCGCTGGTGACCATACTGGCCTTGATCACGCTCCCCCTTGGACTGCCGACACGGGGCGCGGACGCGCTGTCCACCTGGACGCCGCGCACCTCGCCTTACGGCACTACCAACAACTGGCGAGCCATTGCGTTTGGCAATTCGCGTTTCGTGGTGGTAAACCAAAGCGCTGGTCTCGTTATCACGTCCACCAATGGCACGGATTGGACTCCCTGCTCGGCAAACACGAACAAGGCCCTCTACGGTTTGGCGTTCGGCAATGGGAAGTTTGTTGCCGCCGGCGCCAGCGGCTTGATCACGACTTCAACCGATGGCACGAGCTGGCAGTCGCAGGCTTCCGGCACGACGGCGCATCTGTATCACGTCAACTATGACAACGGTCAGTTCGTCACCGTTGGCGAGAGCGGCACCATCCTCAGTTCTCCCAACGGAACGACGTGGACGCCGCGCAACACCGGCAACACCAACAAATGGAATGCATCGGCGTTCGGCAACGGCACCAACGTCGTCGTCGGTTATCGCACGCAAAGTCCCAACAGCTACACCCGCAGCGCGGCGTCGCCGAACTTCTCGAACTGGGATGTGCGCGACACAGGTTCGACGTTCTATCTCAGCGGCGTTGCGTTCGGCCAGGGCAAGTTCATTGCGGTCGGCTACGCCGGTGTCACCCAAACCTCCACCGACGGCGTCACCTGGTCTCCCGTAATTAATGCGACGTCCGCCTGGCTTTATGAAGTGGCTTTTGCCAACAACACCTTTGTCGCGGTTGGCGAGAATGTCATTGTCAGTTCAACCAACGGCACGACCTGGCAGCCACGCTACAGCCAGTCGAACCAAACCATTCAAGGCCTCGCCTACGGGGCGAACACCTGGGTGGCGGTGGGCAACAACGGCCTGATTCTGCAAGCCGATCCCGCGTCTACGACGGAGGGAATACTCCTTTCGGATGCCAAACGCCTGGGGACCGAATTCTCGTTCAAGTTCAACGGCACCGTTGGCCAGACATATCAGGTTCAGACCAGCACCAATTTCGTTGAATGGTCCAACCTGACGACCATCGCCTGCACCAATGCGCCCACCGCTTGCACGCTCACGGGTCAAAACGGTTTGCACCGCTTTTATCGATTACAAAAAATGTAGAAACCATTCGCATCGGCCGGGTGTGTGTCGATGGTGGCGAGCAACGTCTCATTGGAGCGAAACAGATATGCCATCGCTGACTTGCCGGACTGCCTTGGCCGCGCGACAAGCAGTGCCATAAAATTCTGTTTTTCACGTGATGTTCCGCTCGCCATTTATTGTTTAGGCGGCGAAGACGGCCGTCTCGGGAAGTCGCCCGCGCCCGCCGGCCCTCAAGTTAGTCGTCGTTCAGGAGCGTCCCCCGGGCGACCGCATCGACTACGGAAGCGCCGACGGCATTGAAGAGCTCCACGGTCAAGGTCTCGTCCGGCTCGCGCTTGTGGTCCCCAGCGACTGCGATCATGATCGTCTGGCTCAAAACCCCAGGTGGAAAGGCCAGGGTGCCGCTCGCCGCGCTGTAGTCCGACGCCGCGCTCGCGGTGCCGTCGACCGTGCGGTAAGACACACGGATCGTCGACGGGCCCGTGCCGCCGCTGAGGGTCACGGTGAACCGCATCATGGTGCTGCCGCGGTCGCCTTCCACCACCGAGGTGTCCTCGATGCCCAGCGTTGGCGGAGGAGGCGGGTCATCCGGCCCCAGGCTGCCTGAGATTTCCGCATTGGGAAAAGGGCCTCCCTCCGCGTAATCGTCATAAAAATCGCCATACCACGAGATGGAGGTTCTCTGGTTCCAGAAGATGAAGGGCTCCGACGTGACGATGGGATAGCCATAGGCGTCCGAGGGGAAGACGCCGGGAGTGAACAATCCGTCGTTTCCCGCCCGGAACGTGGCGCTCTCGTCCGGAGACGAAACCCACAGGGCCATGGTGGACAAGTTGTAGCCAGAGTCGTACACGTTCCGCAGCTGGAGGCCGGCTTTGCCTCCCGGGAACTGCTCGCTCGCGACCCGGTTGAGATCGTCCGCGTCGGGGCCGGTAAACCGCAAGTCGAACGACGTCGCCTGCACCTCGGTGAAGTAGCCGTACCACAAATTGGACCACCCTTGGCTATGCGAGTGGGTGGTGCCGTACAGGGTGAGCGACCACGAGTGTTCGCCGCTGTCGCTCGTGAACGTCCCCGTGACCGTGACCGTGCCAGTCTCCTGTGTTGGTTTGAAGAGCCGGTAAAAGCGGCTGCCCCCGGAAGGATCAACCGTGATGAACTTGATGTCGCCGGTATCGTTCACTGTTTCCGCCGGGGTTACCCAGTTGGTTGTGTTCAGTTGGTTGTTCTGCTGAAGAGAGAATCCGGTGGAAGGCGAAGGCCACGACACCATCACCACGTTGTTCGAGTGTGTGATCGTCAGCCGGGGCTCCGACACCAGCTCAAAAGTCACGGGGCCCGCCAGCGACCCCATGTTAAAGCCCGTGCCCGAAAACATTTCGAACTCGCTCAACTCGGTGATATCGGGCTCGATGGAGAACGGTTCCGGCGTCACGACGGGATAGCCGTCCGCATCGGCCGGGAAGAGCGTCACGGATCCCATGTCCTGGCCGGTGTAAAAGTAAAGTTGCCCGGTGAACCCTCCTCCCACCCCGACGTGCATGATGGCGAAGCCGCCGCCGTAGCTGTAGTACGAGTTCTGCAGATAGACGTTAATGCTCTTTCCCGCGAGGTGCTTGCTCACGACACCGTTGAGTGTGGCCGCGTCGGGCCCGAAGAACTTGAGGTCGAACGATGTCGAGTGAATCTCCGTGCCGTAGTACGAGCCGTTCGAATAGTGCGACGGGGAAGTGCCGTGGAGCGTGAGCGTCCAGGTGTGTTCGTGCCCGTGGTAGTAGACCGCGAGCAGGTCGGGGTCGAAGTAAGACAGATCGAGCTCTCCGACCAGATAGTCCATGCTAAACCTGCCGCTGATCCTGACCGTATCGGTCGCGTGTGCCAAGACCGGGGCTGCCAGCGGCGCGATCAACAGCGCCAGAACAGCGATCCACCGGGTGAATCGCGAGTGTGTCCGTGCTGTCTTCCGTCTTTCTCCCGCAGTAGCCACAAGACTCGATCGAAGGTTCTTGATCGTTTTCATACCATTCGTGTTTGTTTTGTTTACTTGTGACTGTTTGTTCTGTGTCATCGGTCCAAGGCGTTTTCCGCCGCCCAATCCCGTCACGGTTTTGAAAAAAGTTGGTTGAACTTCAGGGCGTCCGGTCCCGGTTACGGCTGAGCGGCGCGGTAGAAGGCCTCGTCGTCTTCCTGGTATCCGAATACGCCAGGAAATTCGTTCTCCAGAGCTCGCTGGCGGAAGGTGTCGCTGTGCTTCCGGGCGTAGTTGCTCTTCCCGGTGTTCAAAAGGTGCAACATGACGTCCGCTACAACTTCGTGTCCCAGTGCATTGATCTCCGCCATGTACGCCCAGTACGTCGGGTCGGCTTCGACGTAGTAGGGTGAAGCAGGATCATCAAATCTCGAATGATGCCCGGCGAAGAGCTCGCAGACGTTGATCAGGCTCACCCCTTTGTCCCTTGCCTGCTCAAGCATCTTGTTGGTGTAGTCGAACGCGAGTTCCTCCAGTTTGCCCGCAAACGGATGCACGAACCCGTCGTCGATGCCAAGCTGCGGCGAGTTTATCGTGTCAGGGCGACACCCAAAAAATGTCGGGAACAACGCGCCCGGGAAAACGGCAGCGGGATTGGCCGAGACGCTGTTTCCATATTGCCGAAAGTTTGGACCGCCTTCGTACGGATTTTCGTTGCCGATCGCAATGATATCGACCTTGTTGCCATACTTGCCGTTCTCGTTTCCCAGGAGACGCTCGTAATCCCGGGCGTAGCTCGCGAAAAAGCGATCCGACACAGTCAGCTCATTCGAATTGGGCGGTCCCAACACGTCGGTTTCATCAACGTACGGAACTCCCGGACGACTTTGAGTTGGCAGAAAATGTCCGGCATATCTCTGCAATACCTTGTTCACGATCGAGGCGTCGCCGCCCTGGCTAACATAGAGTCGCACTTGCCAGTACGAGTCTCCGAATGCGGCAGCCCCGGGCGGAAGGGGCTCGCCACCCAATGAGGTGGCGATGGGGTTGAGTTCCGGGTCACGGTCAAACAACATCGACACCAGGCGAATGAAATCCGGCGGGCCGAACTCATAGAGGACGAGGGTATTGCCGCTGAGTGCGCCGCCGAATTGTTCTGCAATGATTGCGTCCAGATCATTGATCTCAGACTGACCGTAAGGCGACGTATGGCCGGTTTTGGCGACATCAATCAGATTGATGGACGTTCCGTCGCGAGCTTCAAGCGCTTCCCGGACGAGGATCGCATACCTGTTTTGATACCTCGTCATGTTTTGCGGAGCAGTCAGAATCTCGTAAACATTGGCGGGGTCGCTCATGATCAACGGAAGCACACTCGGCCAGTCGTAGCTGCTGGTGAAGTTGACCCCAGACGCCCAGCCACAGCCGATGTTCACAATATTGTCGTACCGTGTGCCGGGTCGGAGCGTTGAGGCCACTTCATTTCTTACGCTCCCGAGTTGCTTTGACGCTTTCGCTCCGACCGGCGCGCGTTCATCGGCTGCCAGTCCGTGTGCCGCCAGTGCAATCGTGAACGCGAACGCCGTTATGAGTCGGAGTTTCATTTTGGTTTTCTGTGAATTGTCATTCCGGCAGATGTGCCAATAGACCGATGTCGAGGAGGTACTGGCCGAGCGCCAGGCCGGACGCCTCGCCGTCCTCGCACGAGTGGCGGTAGTGGAA
>DASUGI010000334.1:0-18187 GCA_036274115.1 Verrucomicrobiia bacterium | reverse complement strand
GCGAGAGGCCACCCATCGAATCAAAGCTGCTCCGTTTGCCCGGACACACGTTGCGTCTTCAACGAGAACAGCTTTGGGAAGAGTTCATCCGCTGGGCATTCGGCGCCGTTGTCCTTTGCATCGGCTTAGCCGTGCAGTTATCACAGATCAAAGGAGCGGAAACTACCGTCAGTGTCTGGGTCGCTGTGCTGGTGTTCGGATTGAGCTCGGGCCTGTGCACCGTTGCTGCTTTACGAAAGCTCCGCGCGCAACGACCTCTTCATTTGGGATTGCTCGGCGAGCAGGCCATGGCAGAAGAACTGCAACCGTTGGCAGCGCAAGGCTATCGAGTGTTTCATGACATTCCGGGTGATGGCAAATGGAACATCGATCACGTGGCAGTCGGCCCGGCTGGAGTCTTTGCCATTGAAACAAAATGTCGCGCCAAGCGCGCGTCGCCCAACGGGATGAGAGCCCAAGACGCTGTCTTCGACGGTAAAGCAATTCGGTTCCCTTGGTACCAAGACCATCAGTCAGTCGAGCAGGCGCAACGAAACGCCAAGTGGCTGGCCGGGATGTTATCCAAGGCCACGGGAGAAAAGGTGTCGGCACAGGCGCTTGTGGCGCTACCGGGCTGGTGGGTTACGTTAAAAGCCAACTGCGATGTGAAAGTTCTGAGCGGGAAGCAAGTCGCGGGCTTTATCGTCAATCAGCCAACCAGACTTCCTGACAAAGTCCTTCAACAAATTGCTTATCAGCTGGACCAGCGTTGTCGCGACGTTGAGTTTTGATCAGGGTCACGCTTAGTCGCGGAGTAGCCGGATGGTGGATCGTCTGGCAAGGCTTCGACATCATCCGCAATGGTACGCGTCGAAGAAGCGCGTCGCGTTCCTGTTGTGCCTCGATACCGGCGACTATCGGCTACGTGCAGCGATTTTGACTCCGATTTAACCGGCGCAGACCCAAACGGACATGGGGATAATTGCGGGGATGGTCGTCGGACGCTCCGGGAAACGGTGGAACGGTTCTTTTATCCCGACGTTGACTCGTCGGGTTTTGAAAAACACTGAAACCGAAATGCCTGGCAAGACTCAGACCAGGTGAGAATAAACTGAACGAAACCGGGTTTGCGGGGTCAGAGCAGGGTGAGCTCCCTAATCATGCGGCGGGCCCGGTGGGCGTTGTTGACGTTTGCGGTGTTTGTTTTTGTGCTGATCTGGCTGGCCGATAGCGGACGGGCCCGGTGGCTGTTCGATTTGGTGCGGCTCGTTCCCGGCGGCGACAAGACCGGGCACTTCGTCCTTTTTGGCTGGTTATCGTTCCTGCTCAATCTGGTGCTGCGGGCATCCACCGTCCGTTTCGGCCGGCTGACCTTGCTGAAGGGAAGTCTCATCGTTGGAGTCTTTGCGATTGTGGAAGAAGTTTCCCAATTGTTCTTTGCGGCGCGGACTTTTGATTTACGGGACCTCGCGGCGGGCCTGCTGGGAATAGGGTTGCTGGGGCGAATCGCCACCCGGTTTCCCAAGCCCGAGCCCGCTTTGGTCGGTCGATCCCTTCACCGTCCTCACGGAAAGCGATAGAGATGAACCTCCCACGGAGCGAATTGATCTGCGAATCCGCCATGCGTCGCAACCAGCGAGCGCTTTTCGCCGAGCGCCTCGACGCTAAAATTGCCTGACGCCCGGGTCGTGGAGAATTCCGCCGTGGTCGGCTGACCTCGCATCGCAACGGCGAACAGGTAGGTCTTTCCCTGGAATTCTTTCACCAGGGTGGCCACCGGCACGGCGGGATCGCTGACCGTCACCCGGATTGCATTGGTAATCGTTGGCGAATTGAGCACCGGTGCGAGTTCAGTGATCTGCCGGTTGATGGCCGTTACCGCCGCGAGCATTTCTGCATCCTCGAGCAATGCAGCTTCAATGAATTTGGGTTTGAACTGGTGGACGAAGTAATTCAATCCGTCGGCGCCGTGGATCAATGCCATCCAAACCTCGGCGCGCACCTCGGTGGGAGTTGGTTTGCGTCCGGACTCGCCGATATTCGTGCACTCGATGCATGCCCAGACCGGCTTCGTGTCGCCGGTCCAGTTGCGCAGGCGCTCGACCCCATGGGCGACAAACCACAATTTGCCCGCGACCGCCTGGCTCCCATGGTTCGCCGGATAGATGTCAAACGACGCGATGTCGCAACCCTTCAGGTATTCCGGATAATCCTCCGGATGATTACTGCGTCGCCCGCGACCGTACCAGCCATCCCAGGCGACACCCTGCCCGAGATTGAGGAACACGGGTCGCGATGGGTCTGCCGCTTTCAGTTTCCTGTAATCCTCAACAATCTTCTCCGGCAGGATGGGCGCACCGTATCCGAGTCGAGCGGCGAGTTTCCGGGCGTTGTCCGGCTCGTCGCCGTGCATCCACGCGATGATGTTGGTATCACCGCGCCGCAGGGCCATCTCATTCTGCGAACAGATTACCAACATGTCCGCCGCCTTGAGGGCGTCGAGTTGAGCTTCGGTTGGCCCCTGCCACAAGCCCACGAAGGTATTGATGCCAGCGGCACGAAAGCGAGGTGCGTTCGCCGGGTTCTGGAGCCAGACGCCGATGGGAAAATGGGGTGACGGTTCGGCGGCCCGGCAGAATTCAGCTACAACGGTTGCGGCGAGAATCAACCAGCCAGGTCTCCAGAATCGGGCGCTCGGTTTGATGATGGTGGCATCTGGCAGTGAATTCACACCAATGAACTAGCTCGCTGTCCCGGCCCGGACAAGTGCGAAAGACAACCAAACCGCAGGGGCGGCTTGCCGGGGCGGTCTCCTTTTATTGAATTTACCGGACAAGAAAATATTGGCAGCCTGTTACACAACTGATGAACGAGTCTTCTGCCCGGGTTCCGACCGAAGCGTCACCGCGCGCGGCGATCGGCGCGTCTGCCGCCACCCCCTTAAGCGGCATCATTCCCCCAATGATTACGCCGCTGAGTGGGCGAGACACGCTGGATGTGGCGGGGTTGGAACGGCTGATTGAACACATCATCGCCGGGGGAGTGAATGGCTTGTTTATCCTCGGCACGAGCGGGGAAGCGCCGGGACTGAGCTATCGCTTGCGCCGCGAGCTGGTCGAACGCACCTGCCGGCAAGTGCGCGGCCGATTGCCCGTGTTGGTAGGCATCACGGATACTTCGTTTGTGGAGGCGCTGGCCATGGCGGCGCTGGCGGCGGAATCCGGGGCCCAGGCGGTTGTGAGTGCCGGCCCGTTTTATCTGCCAACGGCCCAGCCGGAACTGGTCGATTATGTCGAGCGCCTGGTCCGAGAACTGCCGCTGCCGTTGTATCTCTACAACATGCCGCAGCTCACGAAGGTGCCCTTTGAAATTGAAACCCTGCGCCATCTGGCCGGACTCAAACAAATCGCGGGCGTGAAGGACAGCTCCGGCGACCTCGCTTATTTCGAGCGGCTGCTGGCGCTGAAACGCGAGCGGCCGGACTGGTCGATGCTGGTTGGCCCGGAACATCTGCTGGCGGAAGCCACCCGGCGCGGCGGTGACGGCGGCGTGAACGGCGGCGCGAATTATCATCCGCGGCTCTTTGTGGATTTGTTTGCGGCCGTGAAACGGGAGGACCGGGCCCGGGTTGAACAACTTCAAGACCAGATTTTGCAGCTGGGGCAGATTTATTCCGTCGGCCGGCACGCCTCCGCGGTTATCAAGGGGATGAAGTGCGCCTGTTCGCTGCTGGGCCTGTGCGATGATCACATGGCGGAACCCTTCGAGCGCTTTCACGAACCGGAACGCGCCCGGGTGCGGGCAGTGCTGGCGTCACTCCATCTGCTTCCGGCTCCGTAGGGCGAAGCAGCTCGGGATGGAGAAAATTCCGCGGCGGTCCCGGGAATTTCTCTTGCCGTTGTCGCGCTAAGCTTGAACCCTCTGCGCATCCATGAGCAATCCCGACTCCGCGTCTGCGTCGCCACCGGGCGAGCCCCACGTGTCACTCAGCCCCGAGGCGCAGCGTGTGACGTTAACTACGGTGGTCTGGCGACTGCTCCCGTTGCTCTTTCTTTGCTACGTCATTGCCTACATTGACCGGATTAACGTTGGCTTTGCCAAGTTGCAACTGCGCGAGGTGTTTGGCCTGGACGAGAGCGCGTTTGATAGCGCTTACGGGTTGGGCGCGGGCATGTTCTTCATCGGTTATTTCATTTTTGAAGTTCCCAGTAACCTCGTTCTTCAGCGGGTGGGCGCGCGTATCTGGATTGCTCGCATCATGATTGTCTGGGGGATCGTGTCGATGGCGTTCATGTTCCTGAATGGAAAGGAGATGTTTTATGTGATGCGCTTTCTGCTGGGGGCGGCGGAAGCGGGGTTTTTCCCGGGCGTGATTTTGTATCTGACGTACTGGTTTCCGGCCCACGAGCGCGCGCGCACGATTGCCCTCTTCGTTGTGGGCGGGGTGCTGGCGGGTGTCGTGGGCTCGCCGATATCGGGCGCGTTGCTGCAGCTCCACGGTTTCGCCGGTTTGGCGGGCTGGCAGTGGCTTTTTCTGATCGAAGGCATCCCCGCGGTGCTTTTGGGTGTGGTGGTCTTGCTGGTTTTGCCCAACCGGCCTCAAAATGCGCGGTGGCTTTCCCGGGCGCAAAAGGACTGGATTCAAAGTCGCCTCGTTAACGACGTGGTACCACCGTCCGGTTTCACGGCGCATCACGGTTTGATGAAAATCTTTACCGACCCGCGTGTCTGGTTGCTGTGCCTGCTTTACTTCCTTATGAATGTGGGTGGTTATGGCTATGAGCTGTGGCTGCCCACCATCATCAAGGGTTTTTCCAACGTGAGTTCGTTCACGCTGGGCGTCATCAACGCCATTCCCTATTTCGCCGCCGGGGTGGTGATGATCATCACGGCCCGGTATTCGGACCGCACCGGCGAGCGGCGTAATGTCGTGGCGCTGGCGGCGCTGGTTTCGGCCATTGGCTTTGCGTTGAGCGCCTGGTTCAAGAACCCCTATCTCGCGATGGCGGCGCTCACCCTGGCTTTCATTGGAATCAAGTGCACGATTGCGCCGTTCTGGGCGATGGCGACCGCGTTTCTCGGAAGTACCGCGGCGGCCGCGGGGATCGCTTTCATCAACTCGGTTGGCAACCTTGGCGGTTATGCCGGCCCCCATCTGGTGGGGGTAATCAAGGCCAGGACGGAGAGCAATGTTGCTGCATTGTTGCTCCTGGGCGCAGCCTTGCTGGGCATGGCAATCTTTACCCTGATCGTGCCGAAGACAGCGCGGCAACCCGCGAATGCGCGGGCGACGACGTGATGAGGTGCGACTGAAGGTGATAGGAGCGCGGACAGCCATGTCCGCCGTTTGCCTTCCCATTTCAATGTTCCAAGTACTTTCAAAATTCACGCGGACAAAGCGGTCCGCTCCTGTGGCGTCATGATGGTTGCCGTTCGTTGACACTGGCAATTGCTCTCTCTAGGCTGCCGCAATGTCGAAACTGCCGTTTGAACTGCTCATTGCGCTGCGTTATCTGCGGCCCAAACGGACGTTTGTTTCCATCATCACGGTGATTTCCATTCTTGGCGTCATGTTGGGTGTCGCGGTGTTGATCATCGTTATCAGTGTGATGAGCGGGTTTGACAATGACTTGCGCGAAAAGTTTTTCGGGTTCAGCGCGCATCTCAAAGTCCTGCCGCGCTTTCAGGGTGAGGTGATGCAGGACTACGCGTTGGTAGCCGCCCGGGTGGCTTCAAACAAGGCCGTCAAAGGCGTGTCGCCCTTTGTGGTCGGGCAAGTGCTCATTAAGACCCAGCCGCTTTCGGGAAAATCCTTGTTTTTGGCTCCCGCCGTACGCGGCATCGATCCAGAAACGGAACACACGGTCAGCCGCCTGGCCACGAACATTGTGGAAGGACAGTTCGATCTGAGCCGACATGAGGGCCGACGCGGGCTCTTGATTGGCGCCGAGATGGCGGAGAGTTTGCGGTTGCACGTGGGGGATACGGTCTCCGTCTATTCCGCCAGGCAATTGGAATCGTTGGACCAGCAGAAGAACGGCGCCCGGGAGAAAGTATCGCCGCCCGACGATTTTGAGATTCGGGGCATTTTTGACGCAGGTTATTACGAGTTCAATTCGCTGGTGGCGATCGCGTCGCTCGAAAGCGCGCAACGGTTCAATGATCTGGACGAGAGCGATAGCGTGAGCGGGCTGACGGTGGCCTTGGATGACCCCTATCGGGCGGAATCGATGGCCCGCGAGTTGGAGCGCGAATTGGGCGGGGATTTTGTGGTCACCACATGGTTGCAGGACAGCCCGTTGATGATGGCGGTGTTGGTGGAGAAAAACGTCATGACTTACACGCTTTTCTTCATTGTGTTGGTGGCGGCTTTTGGAATTTGTTGCACACTCATCACGTTCATCATGATGAAGACTCGCGAGATTGGGCTCATGAAAGCCCTTGGTGCCACCAGCCACCAGATCATGAGCGTGTTTTTGTTCCAAAGCCTGATCGTCAGTGTGCTGGGCATTCTGGCCGGGTTGGGCCTGGGCTGGCTGGCGGTGACGTATCGGAATGAGTTTCTGACTTTGTTGCGACGAACCACCGGAGCGGAACTTTTCCCGGCGCAGATTTACGGGTTCACCCAGTTGCCGGCGCTGATCATGCCCGGCGACCTGCTGATTATTTGCGGCGGGTCACTGGCGATTTGTCTGGTGGCGGCCGCATTTCCCGCGTGGCACGCGAGCCGGTTGAACCCCGTGGAGGCCTTGCGCCATGAGTGAACCGATTCTTTCTGCCCGTTCCGCAACGAAGACCTACACGATGGGACAACGTTCGCTGGAGGTCTTGCGCGGGGTGTCACTGGACGTGGCGCGCGGAGATTTTCTGGCCTTGCGCGGTGCGTCGGGCGCGGGCAAGAGCACCTTGCTGCATTTGTTTGGCGGGCTGGATAAACCGAATGCGGGCGAGATTTGGTTCGCGGGCCGGAATTTGAATCAACTGCCCGAGAATGAAATCGCCCGGTTGCGCAATACGCGGATCGGTTTCGTGTTTCAGGCGTATCACTTGTTGCCGGAGCTCGATGCGTTGGAAAACGTGTGCCTGCCGGCGCGCATGGCGCGGGTGGCGGCGGCCGATGCGGAGAAGCGGGGGCGGGAATTGCTGACGCGGGTAGGGCTGGGGGCGCGCATGGATCACAAGCCGTACGAACTTTCCGGTGGCGAACAACAGCGGGTGGCGATTGCCCGCGCCCTGATGAACGAGCCCGAATTGATTCTGGCCGATGAGCCAACGGGGAATCTGGATTCGCATACCGGCTCTGAGATTATTGATTTGCTGGCGAGTTTGCGTGCCGAGAAAAACACGACGCTGATCGTCGCGACGCACGACACGAGTGTGGCGGCGCGCGCGCCGAAATCGGTGCATTTGATTGACGGTCTGGTGGACCCACAGAGTTAAGCATGAGTCTTGATTACTGGGAGCAGCGTTATCAAACGCGCGATATGCCATGGGAAAAGGGCGAGCCCTCGCCGGGACTCGTGGACTTTCTGGCCGGCCATCGCGAGTTGCCCGGGGAGACGGTGTGTGTTCCGGGTGGCGGCACGGGCCATGATGCGTGTGAGTGGGCCAAAGCGGGGTTTCGGGTCTACGGCTATGATATCGCGCCCAGTGCGGTGCAACTCAGCTCGGCTCGCGCGCAAGCGGCGAACTTGAGTGCCGCATTTCGCCAGGCGGATTTTCTGCGGGACGATCCTCCCTTTGCCTTCGACTGGATCTTCGAACACACGCTGTTTTGTGCCATTCAACCCAACGAGCGTGACTTGTATCGCCGGGCTGTGATCCGCTGGTTAAAACCCGGCGGAAATTATCTCGCCGTCAATTATCTGATTGCGGATACCGAGGGACCACCGTTTGGCACCACGCGCGATGAAGTCGTCAGACGTTTCTCGCCTTATTTCCGCCTGGTGGAGGATTGGGTGCCGCGCTCGTATCCCAATCGCACCGGGTTGGAGCGCATGTTCTGGTGGCAACGGCAACCTTAGCTTGTGAATAACTTTCGAGATATTGGTTTGCGCCCAAGTTATTCCCCGCTAACCTGCATCGGCGGCCCGTCCCTGCCGTTTCATCAATATCTTGAAGGATGTCAGGTAACCAAAGTCTCTTCGAACCAGGGTTGAACGATTCGGGCAATCGCGCTGAAACGTCGCGCGAAATCAAGGAATTCGTTGCGGCGCGGGCGACGATTCTGGTCTGCCTGTCCGCCGTGTTGCTCTTCACCGGCTGTGCGCAACAACAAGCCGCCCGGTCGACGCAAACCTCTCGACCCCCGGCTCCGGTTCCCAAAGTGGCGTGCAGCGAATCCACCGGAGGCTTGATCAAGCTGAGCAAGAGCATGCCCGCTGAGGCGACGCTCGGGTTGGAGTTTCTGACCGAGCTGACCGTCACGGCGTCGGGTTGCGCGGCCAATGTCGTCGTGCGTGATGTCGTTCCGTCCGGCGTGAGTTACGCCCGCAGTGAACCAGCGGCAACGCTCGAAGAGGACCAATTGATTTGGAAGATTGGCAATCTCGATGACGGTCAAACGCTCAAATTGAAAGTTTGGTTCAAGGCCGAGAGAGAGGGGCAGGTGGTGAATTGCGCCAGCGTCTCGGCCGACCCGCGGGTGTGTGGAGTCACGTTCATCGGCAAACCGGTTCTGACCTTTGATAACCATGGCCCCACCAACGGCATCATCGGCACGGAGGTTACTTACAATCTCGTGGTGAAAAACATCGGGACGGCCACGGCAAAGAATTTGATGGTGACCAATCCGGTGCCCCCGGGCCTGAGTCATCATACCGGCAAGAGCGAGTTGACCTTCGAGGTTGGCGACCTGGCGCCCCATCAGAGCAAGACCCTGCCGGTGACGTTCAAAGCCAATCAGCGTGGCAAGGTTTGCAATGCGGCAACGGTTACCAGCGCCAACGCGGGCAAGCTGAGCGCTGAAACCTGCACCGTCATCCTGGTGCCCGGAATCAAGGTGGAGCACACCGGGAGCAAGGAACAGATTCTCGGACGCAATGCCGATTACGAAATCATCGTCAGCAACACCGGCGATACCGTACTCGACAATGTTGTCCTCAGTGACGTGGTGCCGGCCGAGAGTGCCCTGGTTGCCGCACCCGGCGCGACCTTGAGCGGAAACAAAGCGACCTGGTACGTGGCGGAATTAAAGCCCGGCGCCAAGGTCACTCATTCGGTCAAAACGACTTCCAAAGTGGCGGGCACGATTTGTAACACTGCCACGGCAACGGTGGGCAATTTGAGTGACTCCGCCAAAGCCTGCACGATGTGGAAGGGGATCGCTGCGGTGGCATTGGAAGTGGTGGACAATCCCGACCCCATCCAAATCGGTGAGAACACGCTTTACACCATCCGCGTCATCAATCAAGGTTTTGCCGATATTCACAACGTCAAACTCGTGGCAACTTTTGACGACAAAACTGCGCCAATCAGCACCGACAAAGGGAGCATCAGCGGCCGGGTTGTAACCACCACCGTGGTGCCGACCCTGGCGTCCAAGCAAGTGTTGACGGGAACGATTACCGTCAAGGGCGTAAAAGCCGGAGACTCCCGCAACCGGGTGGTGCTGACTTGCGAGGAACTGGGTTCGGCCGTCGAAGAGACCGAAAGCACTACCGTATATTGACGGGCTGGGCCGCTTCTCGTCTGGCTCGTTGGGAAAACTTTAGTTGGGGTCCGCCGCAACGCAGAACCGCGGCGGCCGGCGCTGGTAAAACAAAATCAAACGACAAACGTGTAAAACTATGAGCACACATGTGTGGAGATTCTTCCGAGCCGGGGGCTTTGATCAGGTGAAGCTGGAGACGGGGGCGGACCTGATGAACCTTGACCTACTGGACCAGAAACTCTGGGTCGCGCTGGCTTGTCCAACGACAGGGCTCGAGTTTGACGCGAAAACTGCCGCGTTGATTGATACGGATAACGATGGCCGGATCCGGGTGCCCGAACTCATCGCTGCCGTCAAATGGGCCGGCTCGATGCTCAAGAACCCGGATGACCTGATCAAAGGCGGTGACTCCGTTGCGTTTTCCGCCATCAATGACAGCACGCCCGAAGGCAAACAACTGCTGGCGTCAGCGAAACAGATCTGCATCAACCTCGGCCAGCAGGATGCAACGGCGATTTCCCTCGCGGACGCGTCGGACGCAAACAAAATCTTCGCCAACACCACACTTAATGGCGATGGCGTCATCATTCCTGAATCCGGTACGGACGATGCCACCAAAGCAGTGATCAATGATATTGCTGCCTGCATGGGTACCGTGGCCGATCGGTCGGGCAGACCCGGTATCGACCAGGCAAAAGCCGATGCGTTTTTTGCCGAGTGCGCGGCGTTTGATGAATGGAACAAAAAGGCTGACGCGGATAAAGCCAACATCCTCCCGGTCGGCGAAGCCACCTTTGCTGCGGTTGCGGCGGTGCGCGCCATCAAAGCGAAAGTGGATGATTACTTTGGCCGGTGTCGCCTGGCCGCGTACGATCCACGAGCGATTGCCTTGCTCAATCGGAAGGAAGAGGAATACCTCGCCGTGGCGGCAAAAGACATGAGCATTACGGCTGCGGAGATTGCGGGATTTCCGCTCGCTCAGGTGGCGGCGGGCAAACCGCTCCCGCTGAAAGGCGCGGTCAATCCGGCCCACGCGTCGGCTTTGGCGGCGCTCGCCGCCAACGCGGTGAAACCGCTGCTCGGTGAGAAAAGTGAATTGACGGAGGCAGATTGGACGGCGCTTTTGGCCAAGCTCGGTCCTTTTGAATGTTGGAGTGCCGGCAAAGCCGGCGCCGTTGTTGAGAAACTCGGCAGCAAGCGCGTCCGCGAAATCCTCGGCAGCAAGGCCAAAGAGAATGTTGCCGCGCTCATTGCGAAAGATAAAGCGCTCGAACCCGAAGCGACTTCCATTGCGAATGTCGAGAAGCTCACGCGTTTCGTTCGCGACCTGTATCTGCTGTGCATCAACTTCGTCAACTTCCGCGACTTCTATGACGCGGGAGAACCAGCGATCTTCCAGGCGGGCACGCTCTATCTGGATCAACGTTCCTGCACGCTGACGTTACCCGTGGAGGATGCCGGTCGTCACGCTTCCATGGCCGGTCTGGCGGGTTCATATTTGGCTTACTGCGATTGTGTGCGCAAAGGCACGGGCGAAAAGCGAAGCATTGTTGCGGCATTTACCAATGGTGACTCGGACAACTTGATGGTGGGCCGTAACGGTTTGTTCTACGACCGCAAGGGGCGCGACTGGGACGCCACGATTACGAAGATTGTGGACAATCCCATCAGTATCCGACAGGCGTTCTGGGCGCCTTACAAGAAGCTGGTCCGCCTGATTGAAGAACAGGTTGCCAAGCGCGCGGCGGCGGCGGAAGCTGCGTCCGACGCCAAACTTGCCTCTGCCGCCACGGCCACGGCCACAGCAGACAAGGCCAAGGTTGAGCCGAAGAAAGTGGACGTTGGCACCGTGGCCGCGCTGGGCGTGGCCTTTGGCGCGCTTGCTACCGCGTTCGCCGCGATCGCAGGCTATGCCACCGGCCTGTTCAAGCTCCCCTTCTGGCAACTCTGCCTCGCGGTGGTGGGCCTGTTCCTCTTGATCTCGGGACCTTCAATGATCATCGCCTGGTTGAAACTGCGTAAGCGTAACCTCGGCCCGATCCTCGATGCCAATGGCTGGGCGGTGAATGCCAAGGCAAAGTTGAATGTACCGTTTGGGGCGTCATTGACCGGAATTCCCAAACTGCCTCCCGGCTCAACCATCAGCGCGGATGATCGCTTTGGTGAAAAGCCCAGCGGCTGGATTGGCTTTGCCAAGTTCGTCATCGTCGTGTGCTTCATTTTCAGTTTGTTGAATCACTTCTACGTACTGGACTGGATCGCGTATAAGACAACGGGTCAGCACTACCCGGTCTTCAAGCAGCGTCCGCCGGAAGGACAAACGTCGGCAACGGTCACCAGCACGAGCACCAGCACCAATGCCGTCGTCGACGTGAGTGTGACGAACGCGCCCGCAGCAAAGTAATTCAAGCGTTCCGTTCAAGCCTTAAAGCCCGGGCCATTGGCCCGGGCTTTTTGCCTCTATGAACATCCAGCCCCTGGCCTGAGCCGCCGCAAGCAACGATTCGTTTTGGACAAAACCCGCCCCGGCGAAAGCATTGACTCGCCTCGTTTCCGCGCTATCCTCGGCGTTCCTGATGGGAGTACGGGATTTCCAATCGGGACTTTTTTATGGCAAAGCTCACGGTTCGCGACATCAATACCAACGGAAAGCGCGTGTTTGCGCGCGTGGATTATAATGTGCCGATCGAAGAGAAGGATGGCCAGATGGTCATTACGGACGAGACGCGCATCAAGGAAACCTTGCCAACCCTGCGCCTGCTGATTGAGCAGGGGGCAAAAATCATTCTCGCGGCGCACCTGGGCCGGCCCAAGGGAAAGCGCGAGCCCGCGATGTCTTTGCGCCCGGTGGCGGCACGCCTGGCTGAATTGCTCGGTCGTCCGGTGGCCTTTGTGGACGATTGCATCGGTGAGAAGGTTGAAAAGACGGCGGCGGCATTGCAGCCCGGTGATGTGCTGCTTTTGGAAAACGTTCGTTACTACAATGAAGAAGAAGCGAACGATCCTGCCTTTGCCGAGAAGCTCGCGAAGGTTGCCGATGTTTATGTCAACGACGCCTTTGGCGCGGCGCATCGCGCTCACGCCTCCACTGAAGGCGTGGCTCGTCTCGTGGCGAAGCGCGGCGGCCAGTGCGCGGCGGGTTTGTTGATGGAACGCGAATTGAAGTTCCTCGGTGACGAATTGGAGAATCCGGCGCGTCCGTTCGTGGTGATCCTGGGTGGCGCGAAGGTTTCCGACAAGATCAAGGTGATCGACCGTTTGCTCGAAAAGGCGGACAGCATCCTCATCGGGGGCGCGATGGCTTACACGTTCAAGCTCGCGCAAGGCTTCAAGGTAGGCCAATCGCTCGTGGAGAAGGACAAGGTGGACGTTGCGTCGGCTGCGTTGGAGAAGGCGAAAAAACGGAATGTGCAGTTCCTGCTGCCCGTGGACAACACCATTGTTACTCCGGTAAAGACGGACCAGCGGGACAAGAAAGGCCGGCCCGTCATCGATTTTCAAAACCCGCGTACGTGGTCCGAGAGCAACATTCCCGATGCTGAGGAAGGCGTGGATATTGGACCGGCCACCGTGGCGAAGTTTTCTGAAGTGGTTGCGAAAGCGAAGACCATTCTTTGGAACGGTCCGATGGGAATTTTTGAAGACAAGCGCTTTGCGACGGGAACCAACGCGGTTGCCCAGGCGGTGGCGGATGCCACGCAGAAGAACGGCGCCAAAAGCATCATCGGCGGTGGCGACAGTGTGAAGGCGCTCAACAAGGCGAAGCTGGGCGACAAGGTGACTTTCATGAGCACCGGTGGCGGCGCGAGCCTGGAGTTTCTTGAAGGGGCGGAATTGCCCGGTGTGGCGGCGTTGAGTAACCAATAATTTAATTCGTCCTCGTCCTCGTTCTCGTCCCTCGTCGTCGTGGGGTCGAGACGAAGGAGAGGACGAGAACGACGACGATTGACTAATGAACAAAGAACGCAAACTGATTATTGCTGGTAACTGGAAGATGAACAAAACGGTCGCCGAGGCGCTGGCCCTGGTGAACGATCTCAAGCGCGAACTCGGCAGCGTGAAGGAAGTGGACATCGTGGTGTGTCCGCCTTACACCGCCCTGGAATCCGTCTCGAAGTCGATTCTGGATTCGAACCTCAAGCTCGGCGCACAGAATATCAGCGAAAACAACGTCGGCGCGTTTACCGGCGAAATCGCCGCGGTGATGCTCAAGGAGTTTTCCACCCGTTATGTCATTCTCGGCCACAGCGAACGGCGCCAGTATCAAAAGGAGTCTGACGCCTTGATCGCGAAAAAGGCGGCGGTGGTTCACGCTGCCAACTTGAAACCCATCGTTTGCGTGGGCGAAACGCTGGCCGAACGCGAGGGGGGCCAGACGGAGAAAGTTCTGGAAACCCAGGTGCGCGGGAGCCTCGCGGGATTGACCAGGGATCAGATGGTGGAAACCGTCGTTGCTTACGAACCGGTTTGGGCCATTGGCACGGGCAAGACTGCCACCACCCAGCAGGCCCAGGACGCACATGCGTTCATTCGCGGGTTGTTGGCGAAGATGTTCGATGACGCCACCGCCAGGAAGGTGCGGATCCAATACGGCGGCAGCGTCAAGCCCAACAATGCCAAGGAATTGATGAGCCAGCCGGACGTGGATGGGGCGCTGGTGGGCGGAGCTTCCCTGGAGGCAAGAAGTTTTGCTGACATTGTGAAGAACTCCATATAGGATTACCGACCTATGTTTTTTGTTATTGGTCTATTGACGGTCCTGTTGGTGCTGGACTGCCTGTTTTTGATTTTGCTGGTGTTGGTGCAGTTGCCGAAGAAGGAAGCCGGCGCCGGGCTCGCGTTTGGCGGCGCGGCTACCGATGCCTTATTTGGTGCGGGTTCGGGCAATGCGCTGACCAAGATTACGAAGTATGCCGCCGTCGCATTCTTTGTCCTGTTGCTGATCATTGCGGTCACTCAAAGCGGAAGCCGGTCGGGCCGTGCCTCTGGATTCGAGAAAGCCATCGAGCAAGAGAACAAGCAAATGCCGTTGCCTGCCACCGCCCCGGCCACACTGCCAGGGTCAAACGCGGCTCCCGTTGAATTGCAGTTGCCTGCGAACGTGACCACGCCCGCTCCGGCGACTGACGCAACGAACGGCGCGCCCAAATAAAACTTCGGCGATGTCTTTCGCAAACCGCGCCACCGGAAACGCTCCCGTGGCGCGGTTTCGCTTTGGGAACACATATTTGTGCGTTCTGGTTGCTCTCCTCGCGGCTTTGATTTCCGGCTGCGCGCGAAAAGAGCCGCCCGCTGATGTCACGATTATCAATGGCAACGAACCGGAATCGCTCGATCCGCACATTGTCACTGGCGTGTCGGAATTGCGGCTGGTGAAGTCGCTGTTTGACGGGTTGGTGAAACTCGAGCCCACGAATGCCGCGCCCGTTCCCGCGCTCGCCGCAAGTTGGGAGATTTCTCCGGACGGACGCGTTTACACGTTTCATCTCCGCACCAATGCCGTTTGGTCCACGGGCGAGCCCATCACCAGCGAAGATGTGTTGTGGTCCTGGTTTCGTGCATTGAGTCCGGCCACCGCAGGTGATTATGCAGGTCAACTTTTCTACATCAAAGGCGCTGAGGATTGGTATAACGGGAAGCTCACAGACCGAAATCAGGTGGGAATTCGCACATTGAACGAGCACACGGTGCAGGTGGAATTGAATTCGCCGCTCGCGTTTTTTCTCGAACTGTGTTCCTTCCCCACGCTGGCGGTCGTGCCCAGGCAGGCCATCGAAAAATACGGTGATCGCTGGTTGCACGCGCAACCTTTGCCCACGAGCGGTGCGTTCACCCTGGAAGCATGGCGAGTCAACGACAAGGTCCGCTTGCGTCGCAACCCGCTTTACTACGATGCCGCGAACACGGCGTCCGAAATCATCGACGTCCTTCCCGTGGGCTCGCCGAACACGGCTCTCAATCTTTACGAAACCGGCGTGGCCGATGTTGTTTGGGACAAGGACCTCGTGCCGACCGAGTTGATGGACGTGCTGGTCAAGCGGCCAGACTTCCACAGTTTCACTTATCTCGGTACTTATTTCTATCGCTTCAATGTGACCAAGCCGCCGTTCAATGATGCTCGAGTCCGAAAAGCCTTTGCGCTCGCAACCGACAAGCACCGCATCATTACCAAGCTGACGAAGGGCGCAGAAATCCCCGCAACCAACTTCGTTCCGGCCGGTGTCGCAAATTATGTCGGCGCCGCCGGATTGAATTTCGATCCCGACGCCGCGCGCAAGCTGCTCGCCGATGCCGGCTTTGCCGACGGCAAAGGTTTTCCGCGCACCACGTACACTTTCTTCTCTGCATCCGGGGGCGCAAAACTTCACGGTAAAGTCGGTGTGGAACTCCAGCAAATGTGGCGCGACATCCTGGGCGTCGAGATCGATCTCCGGCAGATTGAGCGCAAGGTTTTCTACAGCTCCCAGTCCAAGCTTGATTACGACATTTCGACTTCCAGTTGGATCGGCGACTACAACGACGCGAACACGTTCCTTGATTTATTTACCAGCACGAGCGGGAACAATCGCACCGGTTGGAAAAACGCGCGCTACGACCAGCTAATCCGCGACGCTAATTTGCAAACGGATCTGGCAAAACGCGCCGAACTGTTTCGCGAGGCTGAAGCAATTCTGATCACGGAAGACCCGCCGATTGTGCCGCTCTATTTCTACGCCGGCTTCAACTACTACAACTCCAGCAGGATCGGCGGCATCTGGCCCAACATTCTCGACGAACACCCGATGCAATACATCTACAAGAAATCCCGTAGCAGCCGACGTCAGGAGGCTCATTCTGAAAAGATAAATAACGGGGTTCAAAAACAGGGCTCTGGCCAGAGCCTCCTTACGTCGGTTGCTACGAAATAGGGACCATGTATTTCCTCAAACGCCTCGCCTCCCTGGTGCCGCTGCTGTTGGTCATCAGCTTTCTGGCGTTTGCGCTGGTGAAGGCGACGCCGGGGAGCCCCTTTGACCGCGAGCGTAAGCCCGCGTCTCCCGAGATTGAACGCGCCATTCGAGCAAAGTTTCACGCCGACGAACCGTTCTTTAAACAGTACCTCCGCTACATTGGCCTGCTCTGGGAACGTGACTCTACCGGAAAGTGGCAGTACGCGACTCCAAGCTTTGATACCTCCATCAAGTACCGAAACCACACGGTGACCGACATCATCAGTCAAGCGCTCCCCGTCTCGATGACGCTCGGCGGGCTGGCGTTCTGTTTCGCAATCGGCGTCGGGATTCCAATTGGTTTTTATTCCGCCGTCAAACGCGGGCAATGGCAGGATTACTCCGGCAGTCTTGCGGCGCTCTTGATGGTGTGTGTTCCGGGATTGGTCATCGGGCCGTCGCTGGTGATGACGTTTGCGATCAAGCTGCAGTGGTTGCCCGTGGCATTGTGGGTGTCTCCACTCCACGTGATTCTGCCGACTGCGGCATTGGGCTTGTACTATTCCGGTCGCGTCGCGCGGCTGATGCGGGAAGGAATGCTGGGCACGATGAATTCGGAATTTATTACGGCCGCGCGCGCCAAGGGATTGACTGAGTTCCAACTCCAGGTGAAGCACGCCTTCCGGCTGGCGGTGCTTCCCGTGGTTTCTTATTCAGGGCCGATGCTGGCAGATTTGCTCACGGGCTCGTTCGTGATCGAATCCATTTTCCAGATACCCGGGCTGGGACAATTTTTCATTAATAGCTCACTCAACGGTGACAACACCATGACGGTTGGGCTGGCGCTGGTTTACGCCACGCTGCTGGTGGTGCTGAACCTGATGGTGGATTTCGCCTACACGTTACTCGATCCGCGTGTGAAGTATGCCTGAAGCGTCTTTCCAACCTCCGCCGCTGACGCCGAATCAACGCGCCTGGAAGCGGTTTTGGCGAAATCGGCCAGCAAAACTCAGCACGCTTTTCATTAGCGCGCTGATCCTGGCGGTTTGTCTTTGGCCAATGGTGGCCTGGCAGGATCCCAACAAAATCACGGATGCCCAATTCCAACCACCCAGCCTGCAACATTGGTTCGGAACCGATGTCCACGGGCGCGACGTCTTTTCGCGTGTGCTTTACGGGGCGCAGGTGTCGCTGCTCGTCGGTGTGGTTGGTGCCGGTGTGAGCCTTGTTATTGGTGTGTTGTGGGGGGCGATTGCCGGCTATGCGGGTGGACGCACGGACAGCGCCATGATGCGGTTTGTGGATATTTTATATTCTTTACCCTCGATCATCTTTGTCATTGTGCTCATCACGACGCTCGAGGGCCTTTTGCAGAACCGGCTGGCTGCCTCGGGCTCGCCCGCGGTGGCAAAATTTTCCCGGCTGCTTTTTCTGTTTGTCGGATTGGGTGCGGTGTCGTGGTTGAACATGGCGCGCATCGTTCGTGGACAAGTGTTGTCCTTGCGCACCCGGCAGTTCGTGGATGCCAGCCGTGTGCTCGGTGCTGGCCCGGGTTGGATTCTCCGCCGACACATCATTCCGAATGTTCTCGGGGTGGTAATCGTGTATCTAACCCTCACCGTGCCTG
>DASUGI010000333.1:0-2863 GCA_036274115.1 Verrucomicrobiia bacterium | reverse complement strand
CGGTTTGTTTGAGTTGCAGCGTGTCTTTGGCTTCCATGGCCACGTCCGCCAACTGGCGATAATCGGCCACATCGTTGGTCACGTCGGCAGCGGCAATCAATTTGTGCTTGGCGTCCACCGCGCTCTGCGCGTTGTAGCCGACCACGCTGCCTTGCGCGGTGTGCATCTTGCGCGCGTCGGCATCGGTGAGCGAAATCTGTTTCTGCTCCTCATCCAGTTGCGCCAGCAGTTCCTCGTGCCAGTCTTTCTTCTCCTGCAACGCGGCGATCTTTTGGGCCAACTGATTTTTGTTCAGCGGCGCAGATTCAGTTTCCTCAACATCGCCCGCGTCCAATGCCTTCAAATACTCGGCCAGCCGCGCGTCGGTGTGCGCAATCAGTTCCTTGAGTTTACCCGCGCTGAAATTTTGGTCGCGCGAATTGACCGCCGCGATCTTGCTCCCATCAATGGCCAGCAGTTCTCCGCCGAAGAGTTCCAGCTTGCGGCACAACAACGTGAACTGCCGGCACACGGCTTGAAGCGGCTTGAGGTTCTCCTTGCGAAAATCAGCGATGGTTTTGAAATCCGGAGTTAACTTTCCGAGCAGCCAAATCACTTCCACATTGCGATGGCACTCCGCTTCAAGCAATCGGCTGGAGCGAATCCGATGCAGGTAACCGTAGAGATACAGCTTGAGCAGCGCGGCTGGAGCGTAGGGCGGACGGCCCGTGTCGGCGCACTGCGCTTTGGCAAAGCCCAGGCAATGGAGATGGAGCGAGCCGACGAAGGCATCCAGGAAGCGCACGGGATTGTCCGGCGCGATGTAATCCTCCAATCGTTCGGGAAAGAGCAGCGTCTGCGAGCGGTCCAGTCCGGTGCGATGATTCATGCTTGAAGCAGACGCAGCCCGCGCGTAAAAGTTTCATCCCATGACGCAGTTTTCACACAGCCTCGCGCTGCAGGCAACGCGGGATGGCGGTTTCAGTTCCGCTTCGCGGTTCACGTCATTTGGTCCCGCGTGCCTGAGCTCACCTCTGAGGTAATCCGGCAAGAGGTTTTTTGATTTTGGTCTGGGCGGTTTTCCACGGGCTTTTGCCGACTTCAATTTGATCAAAGAGGTTCACCAAGGGACTTCCATTTCTTCTCAGCGCGAGTTCATAGGCTTGTTCGTCGTACGGTTTGCGGTCCTGCCAGCAGCGCCAGATGATCCGTTGCCATTTGTAGGCCAGCGCACGCACGGCGCTGTTGTGCGCTGAGCCTTTGCTGCGTTGTTGCAGATAATACGCCGCGGCCCATCGGCTCCAGAGCACACTCTCTTTGGCATACTCATGAAAGCTTTGCCGATGGAACTTCGGACACAGATAGCGCCGGTGTATGTGACAACTGCCGCCGCTTTGTTTGGTCACTGGCGCAATGCCGGTGTAGCGTTGCAATTGCCCGGGTGCTTCGAAGCGTTCGCGTTGGGATCCCAGGCTGCACAACAATCGCGGTCCCAGCACCGGCCCCGCGCCGGGAAAACTGGCGAAGAGGTTCCGGTCCGGATGCGCCGCGTACGCCGCGGCGATCTGTTCATCGAATTTCGCGATGGTCGCTTGCACGATCTGCAGTTGCCGGGCCAGGAGTTGCACGCGCAGGACGAAGCTTTGAATCACCGCGCTTTCATCGGTCACCGGCACCGCGCGCTCAATCAGTTCCAGCCGTTGTGCGATGAGTTTCTGGCTGCGGCTGCCGTGCCGGTAATAAAACGCTTTAAGCATGGCTGCTTTGGTCTTCTTCACCGCGCCCAGGCTCGGCCACTTGAGCAGAAACGCCGTGGCCAGCGGACGCCACAGATCTTGTCCACAAAGTGGCAACGCCTGCGGGAAATATTGTTTGAGCAATGATTGCAGGCGATTGGTCAGCGCGGTGCGCTCGTCCACCACGCTGCGGCGATGAAACACCAGTTGCTGCACCGCGCGCGTGGCTGAATCTTCCGGTGCCCACGGCTTCAACCGGTCGGCATGGTTCAATAACAACTCGGCCAGAAAATATGCGTCGCGCGTGTCGTCCTTGGCGCGGCTGGTGACGAAAGCTTCGCGATATTTTTGCAGCGTGATGGGGTTGATCGGATAGAGCGTGATCCACTCATAGCTTTCCAGGAAGCTCAAGAGATGGCCGGCCGGTTGTTCCAGACACAACGCCACGCGCGCGCCGGGATGTTGCTGACGCAATTGCAGGAGCCATTCCCACAACGCTTCAGGCGCGGTGTCAATCACGGCGCTGGAGCGTTGCAGCGAAGCAGTGTGGATCAGATGCAGGTCGGCCTTTTTGTCCGAACGATCCAGGCCGATGATCAGGTCAAAGGGATGCGGTGAGTTCATCAGTTGAGTTGGGGGTTGAGGAGTTGAACGGCTTTGCTCCCGCAGGCTTGACCGGGCGACGGCAATATAGAAGAGTCGTCATGGTTATCAGGACGCCCTCTTGAGAGAGTCGTTGAGGGCCAAGCCCCGTCCGGCGGGCCGCTCGATAAAGCTCAAAGTCGTTTCAAGCGACTGGTCGTTAGCAGAGCTGGCCCGCCGGAGCGGGAAACCAACTGAACCGATAAACGAAAATGGAAGTCAAAAGCCAATCCGATTCACGTTCGCCGAGCGGTTCACGGCGAAGTTATTCACGGCCTGCTTCGCCAGTTCTCCTTCCCTCTGGCTCGCAGCCCATGAATAACTTCGGATGACCTATATTGGTCGTTAGCCCTCTTCGCACGCCCTCTTCGCACGCGCCATGAAACGACAACACATTGATGCGGCCCGGCCGTGCTACCCTGAACCACACGCGGCATGAGCTACTGGGGGGGCAAAGAAGGCGCGCTTGGTTCTAGCGGCACTGCTCCGGATTGGGTGGCAAATTG
>DASUGI010000332.1:0-3790 GCA_036274115.1 Verrucomicrobiia bacterium | reverse complement strand
AAGCTCTTGAGGGATTTCTCCTCGTCATCGACATATAGGATGGCGAACTTCTTATAGTCGTAATGCGTTTCCATGTTGGCTGCCGGCGGGTTCATCTCATGCCTTGACCGGAAACTCCAGCGTAAATTCGGAGAATTTTCCGACTTCCGTTTTCACCGCGATCCGACCCTGGCTCTCCTGCATGATGCGATAACAGATACTCAATCCGAGACCCATCCCTTCGCCAACTTCCTTGGTGGTAAAGAAGGGATCGAAGATCTTGTCCAGATGTTCATTCGCAATACCGGGGCCGTTGTCGCGAACGATCAGGCAACTCCAACCATTTTCCACGCGACCCTCGATCCAAATCGTCGGCCGTTCACCATTGTTGAAGGGCTTGTTGCGCAAGGCATCGAGCGAGTTCTGAAGCAAATTCACGAACACGTGAATAAGTTTGTTCTTGTTGGCGTGAACCGATTGATGGTCGGGCAGCTTCTGCTCAATGGTCACCTTGTCCTTGAGCTCGTTACTCAAGAAGCGCAACGCCGAGGCCACGACTTCGGAAGCTTCCACATCGTCCTGATCGTCGGAACTGGGATGCGTAAACATCCGCAGATCGGAAACGATGTTTTTCACCCGCACAATGCCGTCCTCCACGTCTTTCAAAATATCCTCGTAATCGGCCTTTTGCTCCGGCGCGAGGAACTTCGCCTTCTTGCGGAGGGTAAAGAGATTGGTGGTGGCGAAGTTCAGCGGATTATTGATTTCATGGATGATGCCGGCACTCATGCGGCCGAGCGACGCGAGTTTCTCCGCCTGCACGAGTTGCGTCTCGGTTGCCTTGAGTTGCTCCAGCGTGGATTCCAGCGCGTCTTTCTGCTTGGAAAGCTTGAGTTGGTATTCGTGCGACTCAATGAGGTTCCTGATGCGCACGTGTAGTTCCGTGGTGGAAAATGGCTTCGCCAGAAAATCGCTGGCTCCCGCCTGGAGCGCGTTGAGTTTCGTCTCCTCATCGGCCCGCGCGGTCAGCAAAATAATCGGGATGCTACGGGTGGACGCGCGCTCGCGAATTTCACGGCATGCCTGTAAGCCATCCTTCTCCGGCATCATCATGTCCAACAGGATTATGCCCGGCAGGAATTCCGCGGCTTTATCCACCGCCTGCTGGCCGTCTACCGCTTCGATTACCTGGTAATGTTGTTGCAGTTGCGATTTCAGGAAACGCAGCATGTCTGGCTCGTCGTCCGCCACCAATATTTTGGGGCGTTCGCCGTTTCTGGTGGGTTCGACGGGATTAAGTGAATCCGGCCTCGCTGTCAGGGCAGGGAATGATTCCGCGCGGCGATACAAATTCGCCAGCCATTCCTGCGACGCGACATTGGCATCAGGCGGCGCGCCGTTCGCAATTTCAGACTGCGCGGTTTGTGCCGGTTCCGCTTTGAGATATGGCAGACGCACCGTGAACGTGGTCCCTTTGCCTTCCTTGCTTTGCACGCTCACGCTGCCGTTTTGAATTTCCGCCAACTCCTTGACCAGCGCGAGACCAATCCCGACGCCCTGATATTTTCGCTTGGACGAATCGTCAGCCTGCCAGAACCGGCTGAACACGTTGGGCAGGTTTTTTTCCGAAATGCCCATGCCCGTGTCGGCCACGATGAGCACAAATTCCTCCTCTTGTTTTTCCGCGCGCAATTCCACACGCCCACCGGCGGGCGTAAACTTGAGCGCGTTGAACACGAGGTTGAGGACGATTTTTTCCAGTTTATCGCGGTCCGCCTGCAAGGTTCCGAGCGCGGGATCAACCTGCGTGACGAGCTGAATCTTCTTGTCGTCGGCAACCTGCCGCGCCGCGCTGGCCAGCCCTTTGACGACCTCGTTGACTTCGAGCGGCGCGAGGCGAACCTCCAGCCGTCCGGACTCGAGGCGCACCAGGTCCAGCAGATCATTGATGAGTTTGAGCAACCTCATCCCGTTGGCGTGCATCGTTTGAAACGTGCTGCGCGTTTCGGTATCCGCCGAACGGCTGAAGCGGGCCATCAAGTTTTCCAGGGGCGCAATGAGCAGCGTCAACGGGGTGCGCAGTTCATGACTGATGTTGGCGAAGAACCGGCTCTTGGCCTGGTCGAGCTCCATCAGCTTGCGATTGCTTTCTTCGATGGCCCGGCGGTTCTTGTCGAGTTCCCAGCGCAGGGTGAATTCCTGGTGGCGTTGGCGCGCATTGGACCGACTGCCCATGACGACAAAGGCGGCGGTGAGAAACAGGAAGGTGGTGTTGTTGAGCATGTAGTTCAAGGGCTGCGCGGTTTTCATGCTGAACGCGACCACGACGTACATCACCAGAGTGAACAGGGTGATGACGAGATTCTGTTTGTACGTCCACGGAGAAATCAGCCCCATTGCCAGCAAAATGATGTTTAACCCGGCATAATAGGGAGAAAGCGGATCGTTTACGTAATAGATCATCCACAAAACCATCAGCAGCGGTGCGCCAAACCACGTCACGCCAAAGAGCCGTTTGGGACAGGTCGATTCGGATCGCTTGAACCACAGCAGGACGAAGAGAGTCAGCAGGGCTACGAACACCCGGACTTTGACAAAGGTTGCAAACAGCCCCGGGATGTGGCCGTACATGAAATGGTCCATCACCAGGCAGGACAACTGGAGCGGAATCGAGACGATGGAGCCAAACATCGCGTTGCGGATGTAATCCCGCTCGTTCTGCTCTTCGTAGGCTTTCTGAAACTCCGGGTCATTCATAACGGCTTCCTGACCTCCAGAAAAATATTCGCCCCGGATGGCTCGGCAACCACCCGGCAATCATCCGCGTTGGCTTGCGCCGGAGCCAAAGCCGCCAGTTGCCGGGCGTCCCGGTATATCAGGAACCATTCCAGGAAATGTTCAATGAATTGCCTCACTGGTGTGTTCGGCGCAAAATTGCCCACGACCAACAAGCCGCCCGGTCGCAATCGCTCGTAGAGGTAGGTGTTGAGCGCCTTGATGATTCGGTCGTTCAGATAATCGTAAAGGCCGGAACAATAGATCAGGTCATACTGCGGTTCGCTGGTGCCGGATTTAGCCCGTCCGCGCAAGAGATTCTGGACCGAATTTCTCGCCAGTTGAATCCGCGTTTTTCGATGGTGCGTGCGTCTCGCTTCCTCCAAACGGGTGCCGGCGTGTTGCAAGGTTTCTTCGTTGAAATCCAGCATGTGGAAATGCGCATGGTCCGCCAGGGAATGCTTCGCCACGAAATTTCTCGCCTCCCAGGCCGGACCGCAGGCGATGCTGTAAATTTCCGCCACTCGGCCCAGCTGCGCTGCCCGGGCCGTCTCATTAAGAATCCGTTCGTAAAGTAGATCCACCCGATTGCGCACGGCCTGGGAGCCGCCCTGGTCGAGCAGGTAAGCATTGGCCAGCTTGGCGTAGAGTGATTCTCCTTCCAATCCGTTGCGAATAATCATGTTCATCATCTCGTAGTCGCCGGCGTAACCCAGGGGCTTGACGTAGGTGCGATGGATGAACGGTGCGCAGAGCAGGTAAGGGTGAAGTTGCCGCTGGCCAAAGGCACGGTGCGCCGGCTGCAAGTCCGGCGGAATCGTCGCCGCCAGAATTTCAAATCGTTCGAACATGTTGTTCAACGTGGAAGAAACGGTCGCGCGCAATCGCTGAGCGATTTCATTTTCCAACGCGGCACGCTTCGCTTCGGGAGCGGCGCGAATGCGCAGTTCCACTTGCTCCAGCCAGAGCCGCAACTCTGCCAGAAACGTTTGAATGTTGGAAATGACTACCTTGTATTCGTCTGACACCAGATGAT
>DASUGI010000331.1:0-17714 GCA_036274115.1 Verrucomicrobiia bacterium | reverse complement strand
TGATGAGCTAATGGCGGTCGCGAAGGTTCACTTCCCTGATTTTCCTGAAAAGCTGCTGGCACTCATCTGCGCCAGGGCGATGCAGTCGGAAGGTTATTTGAAGAGCATGGAATTCGCCGCGCGTTATGCCGCTGCGCTCGCAGGAGATCGCAAGCGCGAAACACCCAACTTGAAAGACGTGGAGGAAGCGATTCAGCGCATGATGCCGAGCAAGGCCGCGCCAGAGAAGAGCCCGGTTAAAGACCGCTTAACGGGCATTCAAAGCCCGATTCAAACGACCGGAAACGGCAAGAGAATTCCGATGCCATCATCAGCAAACGACGCAGGTGAGCATCAAAGCGCGGGCAGATTCCGCCCCGATTTGGTACCGGCCTGATCGCAAGACTGGGGGCTTTTTAGCGCACACCCGCTGAAGGGGTGCGCCAAATCCCTGTCCGCGAATCTTGGAAGTTGGAAGTTTTCAAATTGACCAAGTTATCGGCGCCTTTACACTGGACCGCCAGCTCGGCTGAGCCTCCTATTTGATCACTCCCGGATCGTTTTCAATCCCGTCCGGATAATGCGCGCGATGAGTTGCGGATAAGCCAGGCCGGCTTTAAGCGCCGATTGGGCAAAGTCCTCGTCAGCGGCAAGAATGGGATTCGGATTGGCTTCGATGAAATAAATTTCGTTCTGGGGCGTGACCCGCAGGTCCACACGGGCGTAGCCGTCAATGGTCAACAAGTGATAGATGCGTTTGCAGGTTTGAACGATGTCTTTGACGAGCGCCGGATCGAGACCTTCAGCAAACTGATTTTGCAGTCCCCACTTCTTGCGGTATTCCTCGTCCCACTTGGCTTTGTAGGTGGCGATCTTCGGTTCGTCCGGAGGCACTTCCTTGAACACGAGTTCCCGAATCGGGAAGACGTCGAGCTTGTGATTACCCAGTACGCTCACGTAAAGCTCGCGCCCGGCAATGTATTCCTCCGCGATCACATCGCAGTCGTGCGAGGTGTGGATGAATTGCACGCGCTCTTTGAATTGATCGTCGTTCTCCACAAACGACGCCTGAGAGATGCCGTAGCTGGCTTCCTCTTTGAGCGGCTTGACGAGAATAGGGAATCTGAGTCGCGCGGGACGGGTGCAACGTTTGCCGCGGGCGATGACGGTGAACTCCGGCACCCGAATCCGATGGTAACCAAGAATCTTTTTCGAGATAGCCTTGTGCTTGCAGAGCGTCAGGCCGGTCGAGCCACAACCGGTAAACGTGACACCGTGCATTTCCAGAAACGAAACAATGTTCTGATCGAACGCGCGATTGTTTTTGAACTGGTCGGCGAGGTTGAAAATGATGTCCGGCTGGAAGGCGTCGAGCTTCTGGCGCAGCAGGTTCAGGTCGTCAAAGATGGCCAGATGTTCGACGGTATGACCCAACTCACCGAGGGCGGCGAGAACGTTGGCCTCGGTCTTCCAGTCGTCGGTCTTCAACTCGGCGCTCAGGTCCTGATCCATCGTCGTGGGTGCGATGGCATCGAACAGGGCGAGGATTTTGAGTTTCTTTTTCACGAAGTAATGTCCATCGGATTGCAGAAACATCCGCCCTCACGCTGACCCTCTCCCGCGGGAGAGGGAACAGCAATCACGTCTTCAGTGCCTTCGAGAATCGATTGGCACGCTTCCGCGACAGGGCGGTCCATAGGACGGAAACGAGTTCTCCCTTTCCCCGGGAGAGAGGGTCGGGATGAGGGCGGGGAACGCAGCAAACAGGTGTTCATTTTGTGCGCTTAAATTTCCCGGTGAACAAATGATTGGTTACCAGCGTGGTGATATAGGCTGCCACCTGGATATTTTGCTTCGGGTCATACGCCTTGATGTGAAGGTTCAAGCGGTCGCAACGCTCAATCAATTTTCCCAGCAGCTTGTTGACGCGATACTTGTTTTCGTTGGACCATTTCGCAACGGCGCTTTCCAGTTCGCGGCGATGGCGACGCAAATAGACCGAAGCTCTCACCCGACCTTCATCGCTCGTTCCGGCATCGAAGAGTTGGCGCAGGTCGTTGTCATAGAAGTCCGGGAACGAGTGTTCGTATTCTTTGCGCTTCTTCGCGTAGTAGGACTTGAGTTTGACGTTCAGGCAATCGTAGTCGGCCACTTTGTATTCCGGCATCGGCAACGGCGGCTTGCCGGCGAGCGAGCGCATCAACTCGTCCACGTATTCCAGCTTTTCCAACGCGCGCCAGTCCCGGTATTTCGTACGCCAATCCAGTCCGGGCGTCAGCCAGACGGCAAACGTCTCGGCGAAATCCTCGTCCGGATGCGATTGCGCATACCAGTCGTCGAGATGAACCACGAAGCTGCGACTGTAAGGGCGTGGCCGATAGAACGAGGGCGTTTCGTTGGCGGACGATTTGCCAAACATCCGCTGCCACTTCCGTTTGCGCACAAACGGATACGCGTATGCGTAGGCGTGCGCGGCCTCGTGCCGAATCAGTTTCATGAACCATTCCGGCGTCTCGCCTTCGACATCGAGGATGATTTTCTTTTCGAGCTGCCGCAGCCGGTCGTGCGTAAGGAAAAAAGGAATAAAGATCGCCGGAATGCCGACGGGCACAAACCATTCATCGCCGATGTGACAAGGCGGATGAAACGTCAAACCCTTCTGCGAAAGTTCGTCGTAGAGTTGCTGGATGAGCGGCTGAAGTTTCGTGCCCTCAAGCTTCAGGCCGAGTTGGGAGATTTTCTTCTCCAGCAACTCGTCGTCGCTCAGACTGCTCCAATCCGGGGCATCCATGCGCGGAGAGTAACGGCGAGATCGCAGTGCGACAAGCAGTAGCGACCTGCGGGGACCTAATTTTCGGCCGCTACACGACCCGGTTCACGTTGGCCTGTGCCCTTGCGTTTTGTCAGCGCATCACCCAAATCAGCTCGCGCCTGTTCCGCAGAGGCGAGCAACCGCTGGACAATTTCCGGATGCTCGTCAGCAACGTTGCGTTGTTCACGCACATCATTTGCCAGGTCGTAAAGCTCCGGTGCCGCGAGTTGCTGTGTCTGGTATTTCGCCGGAATCCCGTTCGTGCCGCCCGAGCCGTCAGCAAGCGTGCGATAGGTGTGTGGTAAAAAAAGCTTCCATCGTCCATCACCGGTGGTCACGGCCTGGAGTTCGTTCTGGCTGTAGTAATAGAAGTAGGCATCGTGGGGATTCTTTGCGTCCTTCTGTCCAGCAATCAAGGGCCAGACGTCCAGGCCGTCGATCGGGTGTTGGGGAAGCGGCGCCTCCACCAGGCGCGCGATGGTGGGAAACAGGTCAATGGTCATGAACATGGCATCGCTCGTTGTGCCCTGCGGAATTTTTCCGGGCCAACGCATGAGACACGGCACGCGGACGCCACCTTCCCAGCAGGTGCCCTTGCCTTCGCGCAGCGATCCGGTGGAACCGGCGTGGTTGCCGTAACTAAGCCACGGACCATTGTCACTGGCGAAGATCACCAGTGTGTTATTTTCGAGTTTGTGTTTCTTCAATGCGCTCAGCACTTCCCCAACGCTCCAGTCGAGCTCCATCATCACGTCACCGTAGAGGCCTTGCCTGGATTTGCCCTTGAACTTGTCGCTGACATGCAAGGGGACGTGTGGCATCGAGTGTGCGAGATAAAAGAAGAAGGGCCGGCCGGCGTTGCGCTCGATGAACCTCACTGCGCGTTCGGTATATTGCGTCGTGAGTTGAGCTTGCTCGGCGGGCGTGACTTCGTCGTCAATCACGCGGTCGCCTGCAATGAGCGGCAACGGAGGATACGTGCCGCGCCTGGCTTCGGGATGACTGGGCCACATGTCGTTCGAGTACGGCAGGCCGAAGTACTCATCGAAGCCGTGATGCACCGGGAGGAATGGCGCGGGCCGCCCGAGATGCCATTTGCCCGCCATGCCGGTTGCGTAACCCTTTTGCTTGAGCAATTCCGCCAGCGTCATCTCGTTGGTGTTGATGCCGTGCTTTGCCAACGGACCAAGTGCGCCGTGAATGCCGATGCGATTGGGATAACAACCGGTCAGCAGCGCGGCGCGGGATGCCGAACAAACCGGCTGCGCGACGTGGAAGTTGGTAAACTTGCAGCCTTCTTTCGCCAAGCGGTCAAGGTTGGGCGTCTTGAATCCTTTCGCGCCGAATGCGCCCACATCAGCGTAACCCTGATCGTCAGTGAAAATGCTGACGATATTGGGTAAACGTTCCGCGGCGCGTGCGCTAACCGTGGTGAGTGCGAGCAAAGCCATCAGCAGCGCGAGAAACGGGTTCATGGCGCGAGCATAAACGCCACAGGCGCTGAGCGGCGAGTGGATTATTGGTTTTCGACAAGCGCCGTTGGTGGCACTAAACTGACGAACGATGAATGTGAGTTCGCAATCCCCAATGAGCGCCGTGCTGGAAGCCTTTCCCGGTGCGCAACGGGCGTTGTTTCGCCGCTATCACATCGGTGGTTGCAGCCAGTGCGGCTTTCAACCAACGGAGACATTGGCGCAAGTGTGCGAGCGGAATGGCAACCTGCCGGTGGACGAAGTGCTGGCACACATTCGGTCGAGCCACGAGCAGGATGCGAAGGTTTTGATTGAGCCAAAACAATTGGCGGATTGGCGACGGCAAGACGCAACCGTGCGCCTGGTGGATGTGCGTTCGCGCGAAGAATTCGAAGCGGTGAACATCGCCGGCTCGCAACTGCTTTCCCAGGATGTGATGCGACAGATCATGAGCGACGGCTCGAACACGCGTCCGTTGGTGATTGTGGATCATCAGGGCAAGAATGCTTTGGATGCAGCCGCGTATTTCATGGGACATGGTTTGCAGAATGTGCGCTGTCTTCGCGGCGGTATTGATGCCTGGGCGCAGGAGGTTGAACCGACTCTAAGGAGATACAAACTGGGGTAGCCACAAAAGGCACAGAAAGCACAAGATGGTTTGGGCGGGGTTTGAGCGCGGCAATGGAAAGGCCGTTTTTCACGGAGGGCGGATGTCACCATAACTGGCCGCTGCTGAGCAACGAAGGACGCGAAAATCTTTTGCGCCTTTTGTGCCTCTTTGTGACAGAATTCCGTTGGCAATGAACGACGATTTACAAAAACGCATTCAGCAGGCGCTCGCCAATCCGCAGAACATGGGCGAGTTGGCAAACGCCGATGCCATCGGCACGGTCGGCAACTCCGATTGCGGCGAGATGTTGCGCATGTGGGTGAAGTTCAAGGAAGAGAACGGGAAGAAGGTCATTGACCGCGCGACGTTCCAATCGTTCGGCTGCGAAACGGCCATCGCGGTTGCGAGCCTGGCGACTGAATTGATTCGCGGCAAGACGCCCGAAGAGGCGCTCGCCTTGAAGCCGGAAGAACTGGCAGGCGAACTCGGCCCGCTGCCGCCGATGAAGATTCATTGCTCACAACTGGTGGAAGGGGCGTTGCGTTCGGCGCTCAGTCCGCAGGCGGAAACTTGCACGAAGCCAGTCGAAGCGAAGCCGGGCGAGAGTTCGAGTGCGCCCACGTTGCTCGACAGTTTTTCCAAGCCTCGAGAAGGCGGCGTGAAGATTCAGTTTCTGGATTAAGGCTCACGCCAAGGGCGCTACGGACGCAAAGGAGTTGGGTCCATTTCAATTTTTGCGTCCTTTGCGACCTTGTCGTGAACAATCACTCCCCCAGCGCCGCTGACTGGCCGCGATATTTGTAGAACGCGGCTACCACGCTAAAGATGATCGCCACCACAAACGTCAGACCGGCGTAAGTCATGAATCTGCCGGAGGTCACCGAGGCATGTCGGTTGCCAGAAACTTCGTCATGAACGTCACCAGAAATTGCCGGCGGTGACCGTCAGCAGCCAGAAACTCATGATGAGACTTTTCATTTCAGCCGCAGCTTCGCGGAAGGCGAATTCCAGTCCCGTGGTCAAAACCAGCACTTCCGCCGCCGTCAGGACGTAAGGCAGCACCTGCCAGAGCACGGACAGGTGTGCGCCCCCCTCCAGGCGCTGTTGCAACACCGCCACGATGACACAGGCGGCGGCAAGGAACCTTCCATAACTCATACGCCGTATGGCGACGCCAGTTTGCCCAGCCGCGGATAGACCAGCAATGTCAGCAGCGGCACGAGGATCATCACCAATGCCGGATTCGCCGATTGCATTTGTTCCGCGCCGATTTCCAGGCCAAACAAATTGTAAGGAATCATCCTGGTGTCCTGCAAAACCCAGGTGGAACTCGTTTGATCGAAGAGCGACCCGCGCATTCCGTAGTAGCTGAAGCGCTCGCAGGCTTCATTACCGACGATGTATTTAACCTGGGCGGGCCAACGATTGTTTGCCGGAGAGAATTGCCGCGAGTTCCTGGCGAAATGACGCGGCCCACGCCGGCTTTTCTTTTTTGGATATACTTGAACCTTGCACTACGCTGCGGCTCTGGAGAAACTAAGATGGTTCTGACAACGGCGGCGATGGAATACTACCCCAAACATTATTGCGGCGTGTTCGGCATTTACGGTCATCCGAATGCCGCCGAGCTGACGTACTACGGACTCTATGCGCTGCAGCATCGCGGCCAGGAAAGCGCGGGCATCGTCACCAGCGACGGCCGCCAGTTCCGCGAACACAAGGGCATGGGACTCGTTTCGCAGATTTT
Organism: Verrucomicrobiia bacterium; assembly: GCA_036274115.1. Classification (GTDB taxonomy): domain Bacteria; phylum Verrucomicrobiota; class Verrucomicrobiia; order Limisphaerales; family JADLHS01; genus JADLHS01. Next base: position 11,094 of record DASUGI010000331.1, on the reverse strand, counting down.
CCACGGTCAGATCCTGCACGATCTCGTCGGCAAAATGGCCGTGGGTCATACGCGCTATTCCACCACCGGTTCGAGTAACATTCGCAACGCCCAGCCGCTCACCGTCAATTCCGCGCGCGGCCAGATTGCCGTGGCCCACAATGGGAATCTCACCAATGCCGCCCAGTTGCGTGATGAACTCGAGAATCGCGGGGTCCCGTTCCAAACCACCGTCGACAGCGAAATCATTCTGTTGATGCTGGCGCAACCGGGTGACAACGGCACGGATAGTCACCTGGCCAGTGTCATTCGCCGCATCGAAGGCGCGTTTTCGCTGGTCATCATGACCGAGAACGAACTCATCGGCGTGCGCGACCCGCATGGTTTTCGGCCGCTCTGTCTCGGGCGCGTGGACGATGCATGGGTGCTCTCCAGCGAAACCTGCGCGCTGGATTTGATTCACGCCACATTCGTCCGCGACATCGAGCCGGGCGAAATTGTGGTGATTAACAAGGACGGCGTTCGCAGTATCAAGGCGTTTCCGGAACAGCAGCGCCGCGCCTTCTGCATGTTTGAGTACGTCTATTTCGCGCGGCCCGACAGCACCATCGCCGGACGGAATGTTTACAAGGTGCGCGTGGAGATGGGTCGGCAACTGGCGCGCGAACATCCGGTCGATGCGGACCTCGTTATTCCCGTACCCGACAGCGGCGTGTATGCCGGACTCGGTTATGCCGAAGAATCAAAGATTCCCTTCGAACTGGCGTTCATTCGCAATCACTATGTCGGACGCAGCTTCCTGCAACCGTCGCAACTCATCCGGGATTTCAATGTGCGCGTGAAGTTGAACCTCATCGAGGAACTCGTGCGCGGCAAGCGGGTCATCATCGTGGACGATTCCATTGTGCGGGGTACGACTTGCAAGGCGCGAGTGAAGACACTCAAGGACGCCGGCGCGAAGGAAGTCCACGTGCGCGTGAGTTGTCCCCCGCACATGAACCCCTGCGTCTACGGCATCGATTTTCCGGACCGCAACAAACTGATGGCCGCCAATCATTCGGTTGAAGCCATTCGTGAGTACTTGAATGCCGACTCGCTCCACTACCTTTCCCCCGAAGGCATGGTGAAAGCCACGGGATTGCCCCGGAGCAACTTCTGCATGGCCTGCTGGGACGGCGATTATCCCGTGCCCTACGATCCGGCGACGGATAAAGAAATCATCGAACGCCGCCGCAGCCGGGTGGAGAGTTTGCGGGACTCGTTGGCAGGCAACGGAGCGCAAATCCGGTTGTTATAGGACCGCGTCGCGCGCGTCGCGCCTGTCTCCGCGTCACCGGCTACAATCTTAAGTAATTTCTCCACCCACCCGCCTCTTTACAGCCCGCGAGGAAACGGGGATGATGCACGGCATGAAGAAGTTTGTTGCCCTTCTCATCGCGCTGACCATCGGACTCGGCGCCATGCGGGCGCAGGCCGAAGCCCAACCGACTTTCGCGGCAGCCGCCGGCGTTCCTTCCGAGGCAAACCAATTTGCCCATAACCTCTCGGTACTGACCGGCGTGGCCATCTCGCCACTACTCGGCACGAGTGCTTACGGCGCTGTCAAATACTGGAAGACCCCCGCGACACAACGCGGCAAGCTCCCATGGTTTGCACAACCGTGGTTCTTCGTTCCCGCGCTGCTGCTGGTTGCGGTCTGCCTGTTGAAAGACACGGCGGGAACGGCTCTGCCCACGGCGATGAAAAAGCCGTTGGACATCGCTGAAGCCGTGGAAAACAAGATTTCCGGTATCGTGGCCACCGGCGCGTTTGTGCCGTTCCTCATGTTGATGATGAACGACGCGACCAACAGCAGTCCCGGAGCGAGTCTTGGTGCGATGGGCTTTGCCACGATCGGCTTTGCGGAGGTGGTCAACATCCTGCTCGTGCCGGTTTCAATGATTGCGTTCCTGATCGTCTTCCTGGCGTCGAACGCCATCAACGTTCTTATCATCTTGAGTCCGTTCACCACGGTAGATGCCGCACTCAAAGGACTGCGTTTGGCCGTGCTGGGCACGGTCACCGCCACGGCGTGGGCGAACCCGTGGGTCGGCGCCGCCTGGGCATTGGTCATCATCTTGCTTTCGTACTTCATTGCCGGTTGGTCGTTCCGACTGTCCTTCTTTGGATTCGCGTTTGTGTGGGACTACTTCACGCTCCGCCGCATGCGCTTCACGCCCGACGCGAAGGAAAATCGGATGTTCCTCGGGCGCAAAATCGACAAAGTACCCGTGCGCACCTACGGCCGTTTGAGCCGCACTGAAGCGGGCCGTTTGGTCCTGAAGTATCGTCCGTGGCTGGTTCTGCCGGAACGGACCCTGGTGCTGCCTGAAGGCAAATACGCCGTGGGCCGAGGTGCCTTCTTTACGGAGATTCTCCAACTGCAAAACGATGACACCAAAACCGCGCTCGTGCTCCCGCCACGTTACCGCGGAGATGAAGAAAAGCTCGTCAGCATTTACGGACTGACTGATGTGCGCCCCATTGGTCTGCACGCCATGTGGGTGTGGCTGAAGGAATCCCTTGGGTTCAAGGCGCAACCGGTGGCAGCGTTGTGAAAAAAGCAGCAACAATGTTCTGGATTCTGTTTATGGCTGCGGCACTCGCCATATTGTGAGTCGTCTGGCTGCCGAGCCATCGAACGCTGTGAGGTTCTGGTCAGGAATCAGCGCCGTGGCTTTCGGAATTCCATCAGGCGTCTGCCAGATCATTCGCGCTTTACGTGCAGTGACCCGAAACAAAACGTGGCTTAACCAGCGCTTGCGTGTGCCGTTCGAGGTGGAGTTTGTTCCGATCTCGTGCTTGCGGTTTGACTCGGCCAATTCCTCTCCCTAAAGTCGCCCGGTGAATCAGTACTGGCGAGGTATTTGCTAAGAGGATGAAGACATGAGCGGTCATACCTCCACCTTTAGCTTCACTGGCAAGGCCAGTTACCCGAAGAATGCCGTCGCCCTGCTGTACGATCTCGAAGGGTTCTCGCGCTTTTTCAGTCAACCCGATATTCAGGATTATGTCCCGGCTTATCTCAATCACGTAAGCGCGGCCATCGGAGCGAACCTGTTTGGTGGTGAGGCCTACTGGGTTCAGAACGACGCCATTATTGACCCGCTCAAGCTGGAGGTGGCTCACGAAAAATTCACGGGTGACGGTGCGCTTTACATTCTCCTTCCTCCCGACGGTGCGGCTGATTTTCCCGCCGGCACGCTTCAGCACCTCTGCAACCGCCTCTGGACGCTGAAGAGCCGATTCGACGCCGTCGTGAACCGGGCGCTCGAAATCGTTCCCGTCCTCGAGGTGCCTCGCAAAGTCCGATTCGGCTTGTCGCGAGGTTCAGTTTACGAACTGCGGATGCAGAGCACGACGGCCAGTGAATACATCGGATTCAGTCTCAACCTCGCCAGCCGCCTTCAGAAATACTGTCCGGAGCTGGGATTCATCGCCTCCGCTCGGTTGATGCTCTCTGACCGTGATATCGCGCGACACGGCTTCACCAAGGTGGTGGCCACGCAACTCCGGGGATTTCATGATGAGATCGTCCTGATCGACCGGGTGGAATTTGAGGGGCTTCCAGAAGACACTCGCCGTCGGCTCTTCAAGGAAGTGCAGTAGGACGGGCGGCGCGCCAAAGAGCATGTGATGAACCTTCCTTCGTTCTGTCCAATTGGCGACAATGGAAACGAAAGGCGCAATCGGGGCACGTGTTCTGATCGGCGGGCTCGTAATGATGCCGGTCGTTGCCCGGGCAAATCCGGTAATGATTGACGGTCAATCGCTCATAGCGTTCGCCATAGTCGCGTTCTGGGCGCTGGTTGTTGAATCCGGAATAGCGACGCTGACGCTGATCTCGTGCGGTGTTTCCCTTGTGCCTCTGTTTGCCACACTGGTTCTCGGGAATCTGGCAATCTTTCTGTTCGGATTTCTTCCGCTCACCAGTCGAGTGTCGCTTTGGGCACTTGAACCGGGAGTCGTGATTGCCGATGGGCTGCTCATCAAATTTTTTGCGTCGCTGCCCTTCCTCCAGGGTGGCGGGTTTCTCGGCGTGAGTTGGCGCCGGGCTTTAATTGCTTCACTGCTTGGAAATACGGCGTCGTTCTTTGTTGGCGTTCTGGGAAGTGGTGCGCCCTGGATTGTTCATGATCGAGTCACCGGCAACGAATAATACAGCGCCAATGGACCGCATCCAGAAAAGAACCGGCGGAGTAGATCGTCAGACCTTTACCTTCCACCGCTTGTGCATCCAGATCCATTGTTCCGGATGGCGCAGTAACATGCGTTCGAGTGCGGCGTTGTAGGCTCGCGTGTTGCGTCGGATGGCTTCGCCCACGTCCTCGCATTCAATCAGTGGCAAGGGTTCTTCAAAGCGCAGCACGTGCGTTCCATCCGGCTCGCGCCAACTGTAGGAAGGGATGACCGGTGCGCGCGTTTCCATCGCCAGAAGCGCCAGGCTCTTGAAGGTGCTGGCGGGATGCCCCAGAAAATCCACCACGACACCTTCGCGCTCATGCGCGTGCTGGTCGAACACATTGACAATGATCGCCCCTTTCCCGAGTAACTCGATGATCTGGTCGAGCGAACCACGTTTGCTCAACGTGCCCAGTCCCGCCTTCTTGAAACGCCAAGTGACAAAATCGTTGAACCACTTCGGGCGCAGCGGGCGGCGCACGAAGTAAAACAGGTTTTTATACTCGGGAAACTTTTGAATGCCCGCCACAGTGGACACCTCCCAGTTCCCGAAATGGCCGGTCAGCAGAAGAATTCCATGGCCCTGGTGGTACTCGCGCAACGGCGACTCCATGTTCTCCACTCGAATCCACGTCTTGCGCCGCTCCGCGGACATGAAAAGCTGCCGCAGGAAGTCGGTGACGAAGCTCGCATAGTGCGCATAGTAAGCCTGAGCGAGCCGCCGGATTTCGTCCTCGGATACGGACTCAGCGAAGACGCGGTTGAGATTTTCCAGAACCACCTTTCGCCGCAGCGGCAGGAGATAGTAAACAAGTTTGCCGAACCACGGCACGTGCGTCTGTTTGGGGTCGGCCCACGCAATGGCAGAAGCGCTGCCGGACGTGTGAGTGAGTGAAACGCGCAGCTTCGCGATGCGATGCCGGTCCAGCACGGTCTGCGCATTCGCGTTAACCTCGATCTGCGGTGCCCCATACCCATCGCGTCTGACCGAAAAGTCGGTGGGCTGAATCGTGCCGAGCGCAGTCTCCTTCGGGAACAGCTTGCAGCAAGCTTCCTTGGCGGCGAATCGTGCGGCCAGACTTTCCACACGGCCAGCACCAGTGCCGGCATCGGCCAGTTCCGTCGGGGAGAACAATTGGGCGAGACTTTCCGGGGTGTGCGCCTGCAACAGCTTTTCCATCCGCGCGATCTCGACGGTATCAATACCGCAACGGGTGCCGGGAGGGGCTTCCGGGTTCATGCGCGCGGGGCGCGGACTAACAAGGCGATGTTCATTGCTCCGAAACCTCGACAGAGAATCAAAGCGACATCGCTGCGTGGTTTCTGCGGTTGAGCGGATACGGGGAAAGGAAGCAGTTCGGGGTCGGGCGTCTTCAACGTGGCGATTCCCGGCACAACACCTTCCCGCAGTGCGCGCAGTGCGAGCACGAGATCAATCACGCCGGACGCGGCAATCAAATGTCCGTAAGCCCACTTGAAGGAAGTCACCGGTGGAATGCTCGAACCAAACACACGTTTGATCGCGCGGGCTTCGGAAGCATCGGAGGCCGGAGTGCCGTTGCCATGCGCGGCAATCATTCCCACGTCGGCCACTGTGAGGCCCGCGTCCGCCAGTGCCAGTTCAATCGCGCGGCTCAGCCCGTCTCCATCAGGGCGCACCTCCAGCACGCCCATGCCTTCGGTGATGCAACCCGAACCCAGAAACTCTCCGAGCACCGTGGCTTGACGCGCTTTGGCATCGCCCGTTTTCTCAAACACCACCGCCGCCGCGCCTTCCCCAAAAACCGTGCCGCAGCGATCCCGATCAAATGGCCGTGGCGCTTCGTTGTCCAGCAATCCGAGAATGTTGAAGTTGAAAAATGTTTCCGGTTCAAATGGCGTGTCGTGTCCAACCGCGACGGCACGATCCGCCTCGCCCGCGCGGACTGCCGCCGCTGCTTCGGCTAAAGCCATCACCCCGCCCGCGCATTGATTCGTGACGCAGGCATTGGTGCCCTTGAAGCCATGGCGAATCCCTACATGACAGAGCACGTTATTGGGCAAGTGACGCAGCAACCACATGGGATTCACCACCTGGCTGAATTCGTTGCCGAACTTTTTCAGGTCGCGCTGTGCCACGGTGAGCACGGGAAAGAAATCGTAGTTGCCACTGTAATTCCCGCCTCCCGACCCGGCGAACACGCCAGTGCGGTCGTTGAACAGCGTGGCGGCTTCCGGCGTAAGACCATCCCGATGCGGCAACAGGCCGGACTGCTCGATGGCAATGCGCGCGGCGTAGAGACCGAACATGTCGGTCCGGGAAATCATCTTGTGCAGCTTGCGGTCTTCGACGAGCGTGCGGTTGTCCACGCCGGTGACCTCCGCGGCCACTCGCACTGGCCAGTGGCTCGCGTCAAAGGAACGGACTTCCTTGACCGCGGACTGGCCATTGATCAATGCACTCCAGACTTCATCGATCGTGATTCCCGCGCCACAAACAGCGCCTGAGCCCGTGATGGCAATGCTCCCGTTCCCGCTCATGCGACCTCCTCGGGATGCCGGAACGCCAGCGAACTGTTCGAGCCACCAAAGCCCAGCGAGTTCGACAACGCGGCGCGGATCCGCATCGGCTTCGATTGCCCGCGAACAATGTTCACGTTGCAGTCAGGGTCAGGCGTCACGTGATTGGCGCTCACCGGCGCGATGCCATCACGAATGGCGAGCGCGCAAACGCCCGCCTCGACCGCGCCCGCCGCAGCAATCAAATGGCCCATGCAACTCTTGGTCGAACTCACGGCCACTCGATCAATGTGATTGCCCATCACCGCCCGCATGGCCGCGCATTCACTCCGGTCGTTCATCAAGGTCGAAGTGCCGTGAGCATTCACGTAGTCCACTTGATCCGGAGTCAGTCCGGCGTCACTCAGCGCCTGATGCATGGATTGGATTGGACCGTCGCCGGACGGATGCGAATCCGTGATGCGATAACTGCTCAGCGAGTTTCCATCGCCAGCCAACTCGGCATAGATATGCGCGCCCCGTTTGCGGGCCGCGGCCCATTCTTCCAGAATCAGAAAACCCGCGCCTTCCCCCAGCACAAAACCGTTGCGCGAGAGATCGAAGGGCCGGCTCGCGCGTTCCGGGTGCTCATTGTCCGTAGACAGAGCGCCCAGCAAACAAAACGCCGAAAGCCCCAGCGGATTCAGCATCGAATCGTATCCGCCCGCCAGCATGAAATCCGCCTGCCCCCGTCGCATCACTTTGAGAGCGGTGCCGAGTGCTTGACCGCCTGACGCGCACGCGGTGTGCACTGCGGTGGCGTAACCCTTGATGCCGAAGTGGCGCGTCAACAAGGCCAGCCCCGCGTTGGTCTGGTTGCGGCAGAACTCAACCGGGTCGATGGGAAAATCCGGGCGCAACAGGCCATCGGGATTGAATTCCCCGTCCCGGTCGCAGAAACGGTGCACCTCCTGAAGCTCTCCAAAATCCTGACCCATCATCCCCGCGCCGGCGCAGAAACCCCAGCGCTGACTTGTGGCTGACTCAGGTCGAATGCCCGCATCGCGAAAGGCTTCTTCGGCCGCAGCCAGTGCGAATCGCACCGAACGCGTCGCAAACTTCATCAACTTGGGCTGGCCGATGACGGCCTCCGCATCAAAGCCTTTGACCTCCGCGCCAATGCGCACCGGGAAACCACTCGCATCGAAGTATTGAATCGTGCCCAGGCCGATGTCACTTCGACCGGCCTGCAGATTCGCCCAGGTGGTAGGCGCGTCGTTCCCGACCGGCGTCACCATGCCAATGCCGGTGATGGCGATGCGGCGGCGCGGATTCATGACCGCGCCCCCGTGCCAAGCAAGACGCGTGCAGCCCCGACCAGTCGTCCTTCACGCCGGCCTTCGAGCGCCAGCTCTGCCGTCCGCTCGGTGCGTCCCAGCAATTTGACTTCGAGCTCGATTTGCGAACCCGGCGGAATGAACGAACGCAACTTCATGTCGGCAATTTCGTGAAGACCCCACGCCGAACCGTTGGGCGATGGAATCTCCTTCGCGAAGGCAGCGGCGAGCTGGAGTTGATGACACATCAACAAACTGCCGGGAAAAACCGGTTTGCGCGGGAAGTGGTCGGCAAACAACGGGGCGAAAGCCGGCACTTGCAGGATGGCTCGCGCCATTTGCCCGTTTTCGCCCGCGGTCCGGGTCAACGCCATCGTCGGAACGCCCTTGAAAGCGCCGGCCGTTGCGCCGGCACCACACAGCAGCGCGTGACGGGCCCGGAGCAGTTGCGGATCATCGAAGTCCGCCACTGGCATCATGGGGCCGACGCAATGTTCCAGGCGCAGAATCTCTTTGCCGTCCACACTCGCACTGCCGCAGTAGCCGACGGCTTCGTCGTCCACGGATTCCAGGTGCGCCGCCAACTCAAGAGTCTGGCCGGGATGCGGAGCCGCACTCATTTGCACCCGGCTGGCAATGCCCGCCACCGGTCGGGCGCGAAAGTCCACCGCGACCATCGCTGCCCACGCCGCGAGTTGGCCGACCGCTTCCGCAACCAGCGAAGAGGAAAACTCCGTCAGGCCCTCGGGAATGTGGTAACTGCCGCGAATGTGCCCGCCACTTGCGCCCGGTTGAATCCGGTCCACAAACGAGAACGCGCGGAAATGGTCGTCCATGCCGATGGTAACTCAGGCTGCCGGAGCAGCAGGTGCAGCGGGTGTGGCCTTCTGCTGGCGAATCACCATCTTGCAGAAAGTTTCGACCGTGAACAGCTTCGGAATCTCCGCCGTCTTGAGCGGAGTTTTGAAACGGTCGGCCGGCACTTCGTTCAAGAAAGTTTTCAATCGCGCGACGCCAGCCTCGCTGACGACACCGCCGGATTCAAACTCCGCTTCCGTTAAGGTGCCGCGCGCCTCTTCCACAATCTTGCCTCGCGGGATCTTCACCTTGAACGCGCGTTCCAGGCGGAAAATGATGTCGAGGAAGTCAATGGACTCCGCGCCCAGGTCGTTGATCAACGACGCGTCCAGCTTGACTTTGGCCGCGTCACACGCGAGGGCGTCGGCAATCGTTGCGGACACTTTGGGGAATACCGCCGCAACTTCTTCTTTCGTGATGTTGATGTCGCTCATGTTTCTTATTCCATTTTAAAACCGCCATCCACGTGCAGCACCTGCCCCGTGATGTAATCCGAGTAACGCGAACTCAAAAACCAGACCGCATGCGCCACTTCCTCGGGCTTGCCAATTCGCCGCAACAAAATGCGCGAATTAATCTGATCACCCGCCAGTTCCCGCACCGTCTTCGACATTTCCGTGTCAATCACGCCCGGCGCGACGGCGTTCACCGTGATATTGCGCGGCGCTACTTCCACCGCCAATGCTTTGGTAAAGGCGTTAATCGCACCTTTGCTCGCCGCATAATTCGTCTGGCCCCGCCCGCCCTTTTCGCCCGACACCGAACTGATGTTAACAATCTTCCCGCGCCGTTGCGAAATCATGAACGGCACAACCGCCCGCGTCATGTTGAAAGTGCCGGTGACATTGGTCTCCAGCACCGTCTTCACGTCGTCGTCTTCCATCGCGGTCAACGGATTGTCGCGAATCACGCCCGCATTGTTGATCAACACATCAATCCGGCCCGTGCGATCAAAAATCTTTTCCGCAAACGCCGCACACGCCGCCGAGTCGCGAATGTCCACCACTTCGCCCGAAATCTTTGCGCCCGGATTCGCCGCCGTGATCTCCGCCAGCGCCGCCGCATTGCCCCGATACGTGAACACAACCTCCATTCCCGCGGCCGCGAGTACCTGGACGATGACTCGTCCGATACCTCCGCTTCCGCCGGTGACGATGGCGACCTTGTCGGTCAGCCCACTATCGCTGATTGCCGGGTTCATCCTGAGATGCAATAACCGCCGTCCACCACCAAAGTGTGGCCGGTTATCATGGCGGCTTCCGGCAAACAGAGCAAGTACACGGCATCGGCCACTTGCTCAGTTTTCAACGTTGGGCCGAGCGGGGTGCGCTTCGCGTATTCCTCCAATAATTGCTCGCGATTGGGGAAAAACTTCAGCGCGTCTGTGTCCACCACGCCAGCGCTAACGATATTGACCCGAATCTTCCTGGTGTGACCCAACTCCAGCGCCAGCCCGCGGGCCAAAGATTCCAGCGCCGCCTTGGACGCTCCAATGAACGAATAATGCGGGATCGCGCGGACCGAGCCGAGACTGGAAATGCCAATGAGACAACCGCCGTCGCGCATGAGCGGCACGGCCAGTTGGGCAAGCGTGTTCAACGCCAGCGCGTTGGTCTCCATGCAACGGCGCCAGTGTTTGACGTTCATTTCCAGCGCCGGACGCAACACGCCGATCGCTGCGTTGCTGATGACGAAGTCCACCTTGTCGAACTGCTTGCGAAACTCGTCGAACGCCTCGGTCAGACTGGTGGCATCACTCACATCCGCCTGCACCGCGAGGGCACGACGACCCATGGCGCGAATGGCCTGACAAACCGCTTCGGCTTCTTCGTGGCTATTGTGATAGGCGATGGCGATGTCGCAGCCGGCCTGGGCGAGTTTCAAGGCGGTGGCGCGGCCAATCCCGCGCGCGCCGCCGGTGATGAACGCAATTTTTCCTGAAAGTGAATCGGGCATGTGATGTTTCCCAGCCGCGATTGTGGGAAAAACCCTTGAGGAAATCAATTCAGTCCTGCGGGCTGCAACTTTCGGAGCGCGGCTGTGCGCGAAGCGTCAGCCGCAGCAAGTTTGAGAGCGCTGCGGCTGGTCTGCGACACAGCCGCGCTCCAGTCGAACGATGTGATTCAGTCCTGCGGCGTAGCGGCAACCATCCCTGGTTGCCGTAGAGGGCGTGCATCCTTGCCGCCCGGAAAAACCGTGTTGGTTCTTATGCCAAACAAGC
>DASUGI010000330.1:0-27525 GCA_036274115.1 Verrucomicrobiia bacterium | reverse complement strand
CAATACTGCCAATCCCACGCACGCCACCGTCATCGTTGCCATCCGCTGCGGTTTCGCCATCGGGCCGAGGAAGTATTGCGCGGCTCCCGCCGACACACCGAGCGCGCGCACATACGCCGTGATCACCGCCAACGCCGCCGCCATCCAACCGAGGGTTTGCAGCCACGGCGCCGTCGGCATCGAATAACCTGCGCCCGCCAGAATAAAAACATCCGCGAACCGATCCGGCAGTTCATTGTAAATTTCGCCGGACTTCGTTTTGAATCCGCCTTCTACTGCGACCATTCCATCAAAAAGATTACACAACAGCCGCAGTTGAATGCCGACCGCAGCCAGAAGAAACAAGCCAATGCGCGGCCCGAATCCCACTTTCCCCGCCCAGATCAATACCAAGCCCGCACCCATCGCGAACACCACACTCATCAGGGACATCGCGTTGGGCTGAATGCGTTGCTTCACCAACCAACTCGCTGTGGCCGCCGCCCACCTCGTGTTGCGCGACGTCAATGGCCGCCGCGTGAGTTTCTCTTCGCTCATTTGTTGTTACCTGTCGGACGACGTGAAGATTCTGTGACGGAATCTTTCCAACCGCTACTGGCTCGCCTGCACCTGCCTTGTGATTTCAAACGCGAGGTCCAGCGCCGCCTTCGCCGATTCACCGCTGACGCGTGGCGTTTGCTTCTCCCGGACACAATCAACGAAATGCTGGAGTTCCAATTTAAGTGGCTCATCGCGCACCAGCGGCACCGGCTCACGCACGATTCGCTTTCCCGCAAACTCACTCACGATGGTCGAGTCGCGCGATGCCAACAGTTTTTTCAGCAATGAACTCTCCTCTTCGCCGTCGCGCGCGATGCGATAAATGAAACCCTCCTGCGCGCGGTAATCGAGCGAGATATAGCTCGGCGTTTCACCACCGCTGAAGACGCGAATCTTGCGCATCCGATCCGGACTCACGCGGCTCACCGTGAGATTCGCCACGCAGCCGTTGGCGAAACGCAGTCGCGCGTTGGCGATGTCCTCGTTCTTGCTCAACACGGGAACACCCACGGCATCCACACTCGTCACCGGTGATTTCACAAAGGCCAGCACGACGTCGAGATCGTGAATCATCAAGTCGAGCACCACCCCGATGTCCGTGCTGCGCGCCGGATACGGCGAAAGACGATGCGTCTCGATGAAGCGCGGATGCGTGGCAACGGACTCAAGATAATTGAACACCGGATTGAACCGCTCGACGTGGCCGACCTGAAGAACACAGTTCTTTTCCTGCGCCAGCCGCACTAACTCCGTCGCCTGCTCGGCATTGTCCGTCATCGGCTTCTCAATCAGGACATGTTTGCCCTGTTGCAGGCAAAGTTTCGCCAATTCGAAATGCGTACTGGTAGGCGTTACAATACTGACGGCTTCCGCGTCCTCGATGGCTTCCTCAATCGAACCGGCTGCGTGCGTTTGATACTTCGACGCTATGTGCCGCGCCACCTCGTTATTCGTGTCGTAAATGGCCACTACGTCTGTCTGACGCTGCGTTCCCAACTGCGCGTAAATCCGAACATGCTCCTTGCCCAATGCTCCAGTGCCCAGCACGGCCACTCTGATCTTCAAAGCCATCCCGGAGATTAGGTGTCAAAAGCAACTGTTTGAAAGCCGAAAGTTCGCAGACGCCCCCGCGCTCCGACCAACAGAGTCACCCGACAACTCAACCGCGCATGAGATGAGCGGGGCGTTGGGGGTTCAATCATTTAGCCGCGGAGTCGCGGAATTTTATTCCCTTTGTTCCCAGTAATAACTTTACTTCCCTTATGGATTCGGCGGGGAAGTCATGCCACAAAAGCTCACAACTCTCCGTGATTCCGATTGAATGCTCGTCAAGCATGCCTGAGTCAGGTTTATAAACCCAATAGTTTAGGACCAACTTATGCTTCGCAAAATCAACGTGAACATCCGGTGGAAACACTAACTCGTGTCCGGATTTTAAGATCCTCGACAGCACATTTCTATCGTTCTCATTCAAAATGATGTCTTTATTCACCGATTTTTCCCATTGGTGAATCAGTGCAAATGAGATGACTTCTCCTTTGGCGAGAGCAGTCGGAACTTTCTTCGGCCTTACTTGTTCCGCGTCTACGGACCAAAAAGCACTTATCAAAAGAAGAGCCAAGATGAGAAATGATCTTTTCATTCGGTCAATTCAATTGAATCGCCGCGTCGCGCGCTCGCGTTGTCGCTCTTCTTCCACTTTCTGACGCAGCAAGGACAACGTGGCATTGGTCACTTCCCGCAGTTCGCCGGAACGAGCATCCAGTTCGCGTTCCAGTTCGAGAATGCGTTTCTCGTAAGCCAGAATGCGCTCGGGCAACTTAAGTGCAAGCAACCGCGCTTCCATTTCCGCCAGTTCGCGGTGCGCTTTCTTCTGAACTTCGAGGAGTGCCTCGCGCTGCGAGTAGAGCCCTTGCACCAGACTTTGCTTTGCGAACTCAGTGAGTTCTGCCAACGCCCGCTCTTTCATGTCGGAAGGCGCTCCAGCACCGGCGTTCAATGCCTTAGGCGTCGGTGTGGTCTCGACCGCGGGCTGAGTCGCCATCATCACCGCGGACTCAGGACGCCGTCGTCCAAACATGAAAACGATCCACGCCAGCAACACCACGATGACCGTCAGCGCTCCGCCCACCCACCAATACAACATGTCGCGATTGGCGGCGGTGGGGGTGGCGGTCGCAGTCACAGCGACGGTTGGCTTTTGTGGTGGCGCGGGTACCAGTTCAGCGGCGACCAATTGCAGTCCCGCCGGCAAACTCGGCAACACCGCCCGTGCCTTGCCGTGCAGTTTTCCATGATGAGCACCCGGCGAGGAATCCGTTGCCGCACCATCATCAAAATTCCACAAGCCGACCAACCCTTCCTCCCGTCCGGAGAGGCGGCGGTTCATGTTGTCGCGAATCTGCTCCGCTGAGCGACGGTAATTCCACACCCGCACCTCATCCATTTGCCCGAAGAAATCGCGGTCATCGGGATTGCGCGCGAGGCCGCGCCCGAGAAGATTCAGTTGTTCCGCTTTAATGCTCGCCAAACACGCCTCGTTGGTATGCCTGACGGCCAAAACACCGTTGACGTAAAGCAGCATGCCACCCGGCCCGGACACAGCAGCGATGTGAACCCATTCGTTCGTGCGCAGGACACCGTTCGTGCGAGCGGTGTACATGAGTGCCGGAGTGTTTCTGGCGAACTGCGGATAGAGATTAAAACGCAAGTCCCCGCTGTTAGCGTGATTGAACACGCTCATGGACTGAAAGCTCGCGCCAAATTCAAACACGCGCGAATAAGCGTTAAACCGATCCCACTTGGCCCAGGCTTCCACCGTTGCTTCCGTCAGATTCTGGAAGATGTTAGTCGGCAACTCCACATAACTGCCGTCGCCATCGAGTTCCAGCACTCGATTTTGCGCCGGGCTCGAAACCACTGCGAGCGTGCAGACAAACACCGCTATTAGCAAACGAAGCGATCGGCTGCAAAGAGCGTGCAAGAGAGCGACGAATTCGAAGTCAGAGGAAGCAGTGACGATTTGGCGATTCACGGTGGCGAACTTATAGCGTCTGGTCGTGCGCAAAGGCAAGGGCGTTTGTTCTGTTTGATTACGAACGACAACTAACTGCGTTTGTAAATCGGCTTCGACACTACAACCGCCGCCGAGCGCTTGCCACGCGCTTCGATCTCAATCACCGTTCCCGCCCTGGCAAACTCTGGCGGCACGTAACCCATCCCTATCCCAATCCCGAGCGACGGACTTTGCGTGCCACTAACCACTTGACCGACCGAAGCTCCATTCGCCCAGATCGGATAATGGGGACGCGGCGGCGCAGCCTTTTCCGTCATCTTGAACGCGACACATTTCTTCTTCACGCCGTTGGCTTTTTGTTCCGCCAGCACCCTGCGCCCAATGAAATCGCCTTTGTCCAGCGAAACGAAGAATCCCACTCCCGCCTCGATGGGCGTGGTCTGCTCATCGAGTTCGTGACCGTAGAGTGGGTAACAAACTTCGGTGCGCAACGTGTCGCGCGCGCCCAAGCCGCACGGCTTGATGCCAAATGACGCGCCTTTCGCCAGCAGCGCTTCCCACAACTTTTGAATCGCGTCATCCGACCCAACCGCTTCAAACCCGTCCTCGCCCGTGTAGCCCGTTCGCGAAACCAGCACCGACGCGTTTTGAAATGGAAAGCCGCCGATTTCATTCTTCATCAGTTCGGTGACGCTGACTACGCGTTCGGCCGATGTGGAAGCACCGGGCAGGCAGTCGCCAATAAAGTCTTTCACCTTCGGTCCCTGCACAGCAATAGCAGCGTAGTTGTGCGAGGCATCGGTCAACTTGAGCTCCTTGCCGCGAGCTTGAAATTCCACCGCGCGCGCTTGCAGCCACGTCGTGTCCGCCTCAATGCGCGAGGCATTGATGATGAGGAAATAAACGCCTTGCGAAAGTTGATAGAGATAGAGGTCGTCAATCACGCCGCCACGCTCATTGCACATCAACGTGTATTGCCCCAATCCCGCGGTGAGTTTGCTCGTGTCGTTGGTTAGAACGTAGTTCAGGAACTCGCCGGCATCTGCCCCGCTGACGGTAACTTCGCCCATGTGCGAAATATCGAAGACACCCGCGGCATTCCGAACCGCCTGGTGCTCATCCATGATGGACGTGTATTGCACCGGCATTTCCCAGCCGCCGAACTCAATGAGTTTGCCTCCCAGTTTCTGATGTATCGAAAAAAGCGCCGTGCGTTTCAGCATGGCGCAGTTTCAATTGTAAATCGGAAATCGTAAATAATAAATCGTCAGCCCCACTTCTCCGTCTTCATCTGCTCCTTGGGCACGTTCAGGCCGTGCAGCACCAGTTCCTCGGCGAATTCAACCAGCGGATTGGGGCCGCACGCGTAGAAGATGGTATTGGGCAAATCGTGAACCTGCTCGCGCACCCACGCCGGATCAATACGCCCCCGACGACCCGTCCATTTGTCTTCCGGATGCAAGCGCGTGCACGTGACGTAGAAATTGAAGTTGGAATTCTCGACGGCCAATTCACGAAACTCGCGCTCAAAAATAATGTCGTTCGTCGTGCGAACGCTGTAGAGCACCGTGATCTTCGTTTCCAGTTCACGCCGATTCGCTTCGCGCACAAAACCGCGGAACGGCGTGACCCCCGAGCCGCCCGCAATACAGACCAGATGCTTGTTCGGCTCGTACACCGGCAGAAATTTCCCCGCTGGCGGCAGTACCATGAATTTGTCGCCGGCCTTGGCCCAATCCACAATCCGGGTGCCCATTTTACCTTCGCGCTTTACCGTTACTTCGTAATAGCCACGGTCCAGCGCACAGGACGAAAGCGAGTAAGCACGTTTGTAAGTCGGCGTATCCGGCCAATAGAGCGTGATGAACTGGCCCGTCTTGAATTCGGGGTTGTGCCCCTCTGGCCATTTCAGCCGCAAGGTCCGCGTATCCGGCAACTCAGTGGTCACCGATTCGACCAACATCTCTGTGATTTCTTTGGCCATAGTGAAAGTGCGGCGAGCTTAGAAGATTCACTCACACTGTAAAGGCAACAGATGGTTGGTCGTGGTCGGTCTTTAGCGGGCGACCGAATCGCGTTTCCCTCCCCCCTCAACGGGGAGAGGGATCAAGGGTGAGGGGTGGGAGCGTAACAAAACCGTTACTACCGCCGCAACGCTCAATGCGTCAACGTCACATCGAGACAATATCCTTCCTGCGTATTGCGCGCGTAAATCTTCCCATGGCTAATCACCGGCATCGTCCAGCATTTGCCCCCATAGATTTCAGCGCGGGCAATCTCTTTGTAGCCATCCGGCTTTCCTTCCACCAGAACCAGCGGACCGCGATCACACTGCGCCAGCACATTTCCATTCACCAGAATCGTCGCACCACCACCGCCGAAGCCATCACGCGACCACTTTACTTCACCCGTCCGAATATCCACGCACTTGAGCGGCGCGCCCTGTTCCTGCCCGCGACCATAAATGCCGTAGATGAAACCATCCCGGCACACCGGGCTGGTCCAGTGATTCTGCAATTCACCTTTCTTGCGCCACAGCTCGGTGGCTGTAAACGTTTCGCCTTGCTTTGAGATCTTACATGCCCCCGCACCGACTCCATACGCCGCCGAGCAATAAACGATGTCGTTCCAAACAATCGGCGACGACGCTGTCGACGTTTGGAATGCATAATCGAATCGCCACAAGACCTTGCCCGTTTGCGGCACGACCGACACCAATCCTTTTTGCGTAAAAAAAATCACCTGTCGCACACCATGAATGGTCGCCGGCACTGGTGAAGAATGCGTGGGCAAATCATCCTCAGCTTTCCAAACGAGCTTGCCGTCCGCCTTATCGAAAGCCAGCAACGCCTGCCCTGCCCCGCCACCGTTCACAAAGATCAAATTACCTTCCAACATCGGCGACGCTGCGTTGTTCCACTTGATGATCTTTCCGCCATACTCCTTGACGATGTCGTGCTGCCAGATTTGTTTTCCCGTATCCGCGTCCAGGCAGGTCAGCCGCTGGTAAGCACCGAGAACATAAACGCGCTTGCCGTCCACCGTCGGAGTCGAGCGCGGTCCGTCGCCACCCTGTCGGTCATAAGTCGGCTTGTCATGCGGCACGGCCCAAAGCTCCTTCCCCGTGCTGGCATCCAGCGCAATCACCACCTCCTTGTCCGCCCCATCAACCTGGCGTTGAATCAAACAGAACGCCTTGCCGCCACTCACCGCAAACGAACCAAAGCTCGGACCGAGTGGCGCTTTCCAAACCACCTTCGGCCCGCCGGATGGCCACGTGGTGAGAATCCCCTCCGGCGCCGTCCCGTCCACGTGCGACCCGCGATACTGTGGCCAATCGGCCGCAACGAGTGGAAAGGCGGTGACGATTGCTAAGCTAAGGGAAAGGGCAATTCTCATGTTGGCGCAGTCGCTGGCAGATTGACGGGCGCGCCAGTCACCGCATTCAAACGCTTCAAGACTTCCTGGGCCAACACCTCGTAAGCCGCCGCGCTCGCGCTGTATTTGTCGTAGTGAATGATCGGTTTTCCGAAGCTGGGCGCTTCCGCGAGTTTCGTGCTGCGCGGAATCACCGTCTCAAACACGCGGTCGCCCAGCAGATTGCGCACTTCACTGACCACCTCGTTCGACAGCTTGGTGCGCGCATCAAACATCGTCATCACCACGCCAAAAATCTCCAATCTCGGATTCACCCCGGCATCCCGGAGCTGTGTAAGCACCCGGTTCATCATCGAAATACCTTCGAGCGCGTAATACTCACATTGCAACGGGACCAACACCCCATCCGTCGCAGCAAAGGCATTGAGCGTGAGAATCCCCAACGACGGCGGACAGTCCACCAGAATCAAATCAAAATTCCCCGAGTCTCGAATCGGCTGCAGCGCCATCGTCAATCGCAGCAAGTGATTTTCCGACCGCGCCAATTCCACATCCGCACCACACAGATCCACTTCACTGGGAATCAACGAGAGGTTCTTGTAAGCAGTCGCTTTGACTTTTTCCGCCAGCGCTCCCTCACCAAACAGCGGTCGATACGCGCTGGCGCCCTCAACCTTGTCCACGCCCACGCCACTGGTCGCATTCGCTTGCGGATCGAGATCAAAGAGCAGGACGCGTTGGCCGTCCGCCGCCAGGCAGGCGGCGAGGTTCACCGACGTAGTGGTTTTACCGACCCCGCCTTTTTGATTGGCGACTGCAATGACTTTTGTTGCCACCCGACAGATTTAAGGCAATCGGCTTCAACGATTCAATTTTTCTTTCTTCAGATTTCTTTCACTGGATTTTGCGCAAGCCCAAGCGCATCATTGTTTCAGTATGAAACTGATTCTCATTCCGCACGGCGTAACGCTGACCAAGGCCATCGAGGACCACGTCGTCGCCAAGATTGAAAAGCTGGATCACTTTGACAAACGCGCCATCGACGCGCGCGTTATCCTTGAACACGACCACAATCGTGCTCCGGAACGGGCGTTTTCCTGCTCGGTCCGGCTCAGCATGCGCGGCCCGGATCTTTTCGCCGAGGACCGGGAGGCCGACCTTTACGCCGCCATTGACCTGGTCACCAAAAAGATCGAGCAACAAATTCGCAAACGCCGCAGCAAAGCCAAGGCGCGTCACCATTCCGAAGCTTCCAAAACCAAGCAAAAGCTGAAGGACGGCGGCCTCTGATGCCGAACGAACGAATTCAAATCCTCCGCTCCCGCGTCGTATTTCCGGTGTGGCGACCACCGATCGAAGACGGCGCGGTTGTTGTTTCGGGCGAACAGATCGTTGCGGTCGGCGGCTGGCGCACTGTGCGGGAAGAGTTCTCTGGTGACGTTTGCGACCTGGGCGAATCCATTCTGATGCCCGGCCTGGTCAATGCGCATTGTCACCTTGACTACACGCACATGGCCGGCTTGTTTCCGCCGCGCAATAGTTTTTGCGACTGGATCAAGCTCATCACCACGGAAAAAGCACAATGGACTTATTCCGACTTCGCCGAATCCTGGCTTGATGGCGCGAAGATGCTGCTGCGTACCGGCACAACGACTGTCGTGGACATCGAAGCTGTCCCCGAACTGCTGCCGGACGTCTGGGACGCCACGCCACTGCGGGTCTGGTCACTGCTCGAAATGACCGGCGTGCGCAGTCGCCGCAACCCCGACCATATTCTGAACGACGCATTGCGCACGATCCAATCGCTGCGCCACCCGCGCTGCACTGCTGGTTTGTCGCCACATGCCCCTTACTCTACGACACCACGACTGTTGCGCCGCAGCGCCGCCGCCGCACGCAAACGCAAATTGTGCGTCGCGACACACGTTGCCGAGTCCGCGACGGAATTTGAGATGTTCCAGCGCGGTTGCGGCGAGATGCATGAATGGCTGCAACGCAACGAACGCGACATGAGCGATTGCAACGGCGCGTCTCCCGTGCAACACCTGGCCAGGCAACGTCTGCTTGGACCGCACCTGCTCGCCATCCACTTGAACTACCTCGCGCCCGGCGATGCCCGCCTGCTGGCACAGAAGGACGTCACGGTCGTGCACTGCCCTCGCAGTCACGACTACTTCAAACACGAGTCCTTTCCGTATCGCGCCCTCGCCAACGCTGGGGTTAATATTTGTTTTGGAACGGACAGCCTGGCCACCGTCCGCACAACACGTCGCGTGCAACCCGAACTGAACCTGTTTCGCGAGATGCAAGCGTTCGCCACTCAGCATCTCACCGTGCCCGACCACAAAATCATTCGCATGGCCACCGCCAACGGTGCTCGCGCTCTCGGCCTTTCTGGAAAGGTCGGCGAACTCAACAAGGATGCCTTTGCCGACCTCATTGCCCTTCCCTTCAGTGGCAAGCGGTCACAGGTGAATGACGCCATCATCTACTTCACTGGCAACGTCACAGCGAGCATGATCGGCGGCCAGTGGGCGATTGCTCCGCAATAATTTGCCGCTTCAAACCAGGCGATTCTTGCCAAAGCGAGCCTGTTGCCTCATGTTGACGCCATGAATGCTGCCGTAGCTGCCGGAAGCGCAACTCCTGCGCAACTCCCCCAAGTTTTGGCCAACCAACTGAACGCGGTGCTGAAGATGTGCGACGACTTTCTTGAGCAGCAGCGTCGGCAGGTCATTGAGACCGAACCAACGCCGGAAAAGGCTGCCGAATTTCGTCTTGCGCACAAATGGATGATGCGTGTGGTGCGGACCCTCCACGCACAGGTTTCAGACCCGGATTTCCCGGATCGCGAGTTCGTTCAAATCCTCGGTGGGCGGTTGATGCAGCTTGAAGAGCTGTGGCAAGTGTTCGGGGAACCCCACACGATGACCGAAGTTGAAGCGAGCAAGGTCCTGCGCGCCGTGTTCCCAGAATGAACGCGGAACTCGAAGCGCTGCTCAAATCTTACGACACTTTCCTGCAGGCTTCGGGCAAAGATGCCCCTCGCCGGCGCGAAGTTTTCGAATCGCACTTGGCTGAAGCCGCAACCAACGCCAACATTTCCGCCGAATTGCTCCGGCAGGCCATCCGAATAAAATACCCAATCTGGGTTCGGGCAAATTCTCGACCACCCACGCTCCCAAAGTAGCTGCCCCCTACGCTGCGAAACGAGCTTTTGCCTCGTAAATCGCAAACCATATCATTTTGCAAGTGAGTCTATTTGACCAGGAACTAAAGGCCCGACTGAATGCAATCCGCGAGCAGGGATTGCATCGCGAACTCCGCCGCGTCGATTCCGCCCAAGGCCCGCGCATCAGGATTGACGGACGAGAATTGCTCAACTTCTCGTCGAACGACTATCTCGGCCTCGCGAACCATCCGGCGTTGAAGGAAGCCGCAATTAAAGCAACAAAGGATTTCGGCGCCGGCGCCGGCGCGTCACGTCTCATTTGCGGCTCGCTCGCTCCGTTTCACGAGCTTGAAGAGATGCTCGCCACATTCAAAGGCACGGAGGCGGCGCTGACCTTTTCCACCGGTTACGCCACCGCCGTCGGCACTATCACCGCACTGCTTGGCAAGGACGACATCATCATCGTGGACAAACTGGTTCACGCCTGCATCGTGGACGCCGCCAAACTCAGCGGCGCCAAACTCCGCGTCTTCGCTCACAATGATCCAGACGATCTGGAAGACAAACTGCGTTGGGCCGATGCCCAATCCCGTCACCCGTCACCCGTCACCCATCACATCTTGGTCGTCACCGAATCCATCTTCAGCATGGACGGCGACGCCGCACCGTTGAAAGAGATAATCGCGCTCAAGGAAAAATACGGCGCGTGGCTGATGGTGGACGAAGCCCACGCCACTGGCCTTTACGGCCAGAACCGACGCGGCCTCGCCGAAGAACTCGGTGTGAGCAATCGAATTGAAATTCAAATGGGCACGCTCGGCAAAGCGCTTGGTGCAAGCGGCGGTTACATTTGTGGCAGCCGTGTCTTGATCGACCTGCTTATCAACCGCGCCCGCAGTTTCATCTTCAGCACGGCACCTGTGCCCGCCGCCGCTGGCGCCGCAGCGGCAGCCATTGAACTTGTCCAGTCCGCCGAGGGGCAGCGGCGATGCGAGGCCCTCGGGCGGCGCGTCCAGCAGTGTAGGACAGGCGTCGCGCCTGTCTCAAATATCAGCAGGCCTGCTCAAGCAGAACCAGATATCAGAGACAGGCGCGACGCCTGTCCTACGCCCATCATCCCGATCATCATCGGCGCTGAATCAACCGCTGTAAGCGCCGCGACAAAACTTCGTGAACAGGGCATTTTCGTCCCCGCCATCCGTTATCCCACCGTGGCCCGTGGCTCAGCACGACTGCGCGTAACCCTCACCGCCAGCCACAGCACTGATGACGTGGCCGCGCTCGCTGGTGCATTATCCGAAATCCGAAATCGTAAATCGTAAATCGAAAATGCATCCACTCGCCAAACTCGACCATCAGTTCGTCTGGCATCCGTTCACGCAGATGCGCGATTGGCTGAAGCAAGAGCCGATTGTCATCACGTCAGGCAAAGGCGCGGTGTTGCGCGATGTTCACGGCCAGGCATACCTCGACGCCAATTCCTCCATCTGGACCAATCTGCATGGACATCAGCATCCGAAGATCAATGCCGCGATCCAACGACAGCTCAAGAAGATTGCCCACAGTTCCGCACTGGGACTTGCCAACGAACCCGCCAGCTTGCTCGCCAAAAAGCTCGTTGAAGTTGCTAATCCCGTTCCGCACTCCGCACTCCGCACTCCGCGTTTGAACAAGGTCTTTTACAGCGACGATGGTTCGACCGCTTTGGAAGTCGCACTTAAGCTGGCTTACGAGTTCACCCGCCGCACGCGCGGACCGAAATCCAGGCCGCGCTTTCTTTCCCTCGATGGCGCCTACCACGGCGACACCATTGGCGCGGTTTCGCTCGGACACATTGATTTGTTCCACAAGGCTTACTCGGGCTTGTTGTTCAAAACGGACAAAGTGCCGTCACCTTACTGCTATCGCTGCCCGTTCAACAAAGCAAAACCCGAACGCGCCGATGCTCGCGAATATCGCAAGTGCAGCTGGGAATGCGTCAGCAAAGTGGAGCAGAAGTTTTCGAACCAAAGGAAACGCGGCAATCCCTATGCGGCGTTTGTCTTTGAACCCTTGATGCAAGGTGCGGCGGGAATGATCCCTCAGCCAGCCGGCTGGTTGAAGCGCGTGACCGATATTGCGCGCAGCCATGGCGCATTACTCATCGCCGATGAAGTCATGACGGGATTTGGCCGGACTGGCTGCGCGGAAAAGGAGAACAGGAGAAAGGGCGAAAGGGGGAAAATCTCCCCTGCTCCCTCTCTCCCTTTCTCCCCTGCGTCGCTCTTTGCCTGCCACCACGAG
This sequence comes from Verrucomicrobiia bacterium, assembly GCA_036274115.1. Classification (GTDB taxonomy): domain Bacteria; phylum Verrucomicrobiota; class Verrucomicrobiia; order Limisphaerales; family JADLHS01; genus JADLHS01. The sequence goes on along the minus strand of DASUGI010000330.1, from coordinate 15,136 downwards.
CGCGTGCAACCCGACTTTCTCTGCCTCGCCAAAGGACTCACTGGCGGTTATCTGCCAATGGCCGCAACCCTGACGACTCAACGAATTTTCGGCGCCTTCCTCGGCGAATATCACGAGTTTAAGACCTTCTTCCATGGCCACAGCTACACCGGCAATCAACTCGGCGCCGCCGCTTCCCTCGCATCGCTGGAAATTTTACAAAGCCGCGAATCCATCTCAGCTCGAGTGAAGCTGGAAACGAATTTCGAAGCAGAACTGCAATCACTCTGGTCCCTACGCAACGTTGGAGATATCCGTCGGGTTGGCCTAGTTGCCGGCATTGAACTGGTGAAAAGCTGGCGCACTCGCCAACCGTTTGATCTGCGCGAGCGAGTTGGCATTCGCGTTTGTGAAGCGATGGCCAAACAAGGCGTGCTGACGCGACCCATCGGCAATGTCATCGTGCTGATGCCGCCCTATTGCACAACGCCCGATCAGTTGCGAAGAATGGTCGCCGCTCTCAGCGATAGTGTCGCGGCGTTACGATAGCTTCGAGAGTCCGGCAACCGCAGAGCCTGGACTGACCTTTTGCCTACTCTCAATTCGGTGAACGGAGGCGATAGAACCGACTGGGATGATTGGTCCACTGCGAATCGCTGAAGTAGGACGACCCAGCGGTCAGGGTGTTGGTTTGCAACGGCAACCAGTTGGGGTTGGTCAGATTCGTGCAGGCTTCCACCACGATGGAAGCGTTCGTAGCCCATGAGATGACGAATGCGAAAGCGTTCGTTTGCACCCCAAAGCCGGCCCCGCTGCTTAGGGCGACTGGATTGGGAAGAAACCACGGGGCGGTTGGACGACCACCAAACGTCGCGGCCCACCCTATGGTTCCTGGCAAATAATATACGGTGACTGTGTTGAGATTATAGAACACAAACGAACCCATGCTGGGCGCATTGCCTTGGAAATAAAGGCCCGTAAGTGCACTGCACCAACCAAACGCGTAGCTGCCAATGTTTAGCACACTGTCTGGAAGCACAACCTTTGACAATTTGTTGCAGGACGAGAACGCGCCACCCCCAATGTTGGTGACACCGTTGGGTATCGTCACGTTGGTCAGGTTGAAGCAGGAAGCAAAACTCGAATTCCCGATGCTGGTCATGCCGCTCGGCATTGCAATGCTGGTCAGATTCAAACAGCCCAAAAACGCCCCATCCCCGATTTCCGAAACGGTGTTGGGAATTGCGTAGTCTCCGACCTTGCCCTCAGGATACCGAACGAGTGTTGTCTTGCTTTTATTAAACAACACGCCATTGAGACTGCTGTAGGCAGGATTGAGAGCGCTCACCGTGATTTCATTCAAAATCCGGCAGGCGACGAATGCATTGTCACCAATGCTGGTCACGCTTTCCGGGATCAGCACCTTGACCAGGTTGCACGCCTGGAATGCACTTTCGCCGATGCTGGTCACGCTATTTGGAATCGTCACGCTGGTCAGGCTGACGCAGAAACCGAAAACCGAACGCCCGAGGCTGGTCACGCTGCTACCGAGAGTGAGGTTCGTCAAGCCCTCGCACCCAAAGAACGCTGAACTTCCAATACTGATGACGCTGTCGGGAATCACAATGCCAGTCAGGCCGCGGCATTCATAGAACGCTTCGCTTCCAATGTAGGTAACGCCGTTGGGAATCGTAAAACTGCGTAGATTGCGACAACGAGAGAAAACATTGTCGCCAATAAAGGTAACGCCCGTCCCGATCACGACATTGGTTAGATTTTCGCAGTCGCGGAAAGTCCAGTCCTGAATCGCCGTGACTCCGTCGGGGATCGTGATGCGCGTCAGACTGCGGCAGCTGTAAAACGCCTCACTCCCAATGTCGGTGACGCCAGGAGGAATTGTGATCGTCTTCAGGCCGGAACAGAAAGAAAACGCACTACTCCCAATGTTGGTCACACTATTTGGTATCGTCACGCTCGTCAGCCCTTGACAAGTGGAGAACGTCGCATATCCAATCCTGGTGAGGCCATTGGGAATCGTGATCCTGGTCAGACTGCTACATTGGGCGAAGGCCAAGTCTCCGATTCTGGTGACACCGGCGCCCACGACGACGTTGGTCAAGCTCGTGCAGCCATGAAACAATGAGAGCGGTATGTCTGTCACGCCCTCCGGAATCACGACGCTGCTCAGCTTGCTACAACCCTGGAACGCAGCATACCCAATGTTCACAACGCTGCCCCCAATCTGGACGTCGGTCAGATACTCGCAAAACAGGAACGCGCCACCTCCAATATTGCTGACGCTGTTGGGAATCGAAACCGAGGTCACGCCCTGCCGATACGCAAAAGCGCCGTCCCCAATACTTGTAACCGCCAGCCCGTTGATCGTGCTCGGGACAGTTACGGCTCCACTCGGACCAACGTATTCGATGATGGTGATCGTGCCACTGTTGGTCTCATATGTGAACTGAGCATGAACCACAGCCGGGCAAGCGATCAGCAGAAACAAGGCAAGTCGATTGATAGTCCGTTCCAATCTTGAATCAGTATGTCCGCGCCTTCCTAATTGGCCAGCAATTCCTTCAGCTTCGGCTCAATCGCCTTCGCCCAGATTTCATAGCCCTGTGGTGACAAGTGCAGATAGTCCGGCATGAAGGTCTTCGAGATGGAACCATCGCTTTCGATGAGTTGCGAGCCGAAATCAATGTAGAAGACGTTCTTCCCATCATCCAGCTTCGCCAGTGCCTGATTGATCTGCAGAATTTTGCCGCGCTGGGTGCTGAAGTTTTGTCCACGCGGGAAAATGCCGAGCAAGATGAGCTTTGTCTCGGGCAACCGTTCGCGAACCTGCTTCACTATCGCTTGCACGCCTTCAAGAATCTCGGCCTCCGTGTACTGCTCGGTGCCGTCACGGTTTTTATTGGAGTTGTTCGTGCCAATCATCAACACGGCTGCCTTCGGTTTGATACCGTCCAGTTGCCCGTGTTCGAAACGCCACAACACATGCTCCGTGCGATCCCCGCCGACACCAAAGTTCAAGCATTTGCGACCGCCATAGTAATTCGTCCAAACATTCTTGCCGTTGCCTTCCCAACCTTGCGTGATGGAATCACCGATAAACACGATATCGCACGGACCGGGATTATCCTTGGCGCGTTTCAACACCTGCGCCTGCCGATTGGTGGAATTGCCCGTGCGCGACACTGGAATAATCGCGGGATTAGCCCGAGGCGGGACAGGAGGATTGGCTGCAACCGCCGCAGTCGTGGCCGCCGTCGCAACGGCCTGTGAGCGCCGCGCGCGTTCGCTGATGTGCTGAAGAATGAACTGGCGATTGAAATCAAAACTGAGTTTACCGAGTTGCGAGACAATGGCCTCTTTGGTGCGATCAGAAAAATCCGCCCGATCAATCATCTTGGCGAGCACCACCGTCTTATTGTTGTCCATTTGCAGACTGCGATAGGTAGCATTGATCAAATGAACCTGTGCAGGCTCGGAAAGTTTGGGGCGCTCCGCAATCTGCGCGAGCGCGTGCGTGCGTGAATTATCCATGCTCAACCTGGCTGCCGCATCGATTTCTGCAATCGCGGCTGCTTCCGCGGAATCAGTCACCAGCGGACCGGACTCTTTGGGAGCATGCGCAGCACAACCAGTCAGCGCCGAAATGATGAGAGTAATGCAGAAAAGTGTTGCGACCCGCTCAATGCTTATTTTCATACTTGTGACCTCGACTCGTTTTCATGTTGGTGTATTCAATGCCTGCCGATTGCGTAGTGCGGGCGTCCTGGCCTGCGAGTTCACGAGGCGTCTCGCCTCGTGTTTCTCCAGGCGGCGAGACACCGCCCGAACTCGCAGCCGGGACGGCTACGCTACCAATCAAAATCAATGCCCATGCTGATGTTCCTGAATGTATTCCTGTTTCAAACCCAGCTTCTCCGGCGCGTGCAGCACGAGCATGTTCATGCGCACGTCGGACGGCACATCTTTGCGGGTGGCCTTGCTCATGACAATCATCAACCCAATGGCCAGCGGCACCGTCCAAATGGCGGGCTGCTCGCAGAGAATCCGTAACAACGGATGCTGCGCCCAGAAGTCGTTCATCGGCGCAAAGCCGGCGAAGATTTTGCCCATCGGCCCTTTATCGAGCGCCAGATTGCTGACGTTTGTCAACGTGACTGCAGCCAACGCGCATAAGCCACCTGTCAACATCCCAATCGCCGCGCCGCGCATCGTCATCCCGCGCCACCAGACGCTCATGAACAACAACGGAAAATAACTCGCCGCCGCGATCGCAAACGCCTGCCCGACCATGAAGTTGATCTCCAGCGGCTCAACAAAACACCCGAGCACGATGGCAACTCCACCAATCAATACGGCAGCGATCTTGAACATGCGCAATCGCTCCTCCGCCGTCGCCTTCGGTTTCAGAATGCGACCATAAACGTCGTGAGCCAGGGCGCCCGTCATGCTCACCAGCAATCCGCTGAACGTGCTCATAAACGCCGCGAACGCACCTGCGCAAGTCACACCGCTTAGGATTGAACCCAGCACGCCGTATTTCTCCCGCAAAATCGTCGGCAGCTTGAGCACGATTCCATCCGTTCCCTTGACCCCCGTTAGTCCGTTGTAAAGTTCCGGCATAAGATTGCGGCCCATCACGCCGAAGACCGGCGGGAACACATAGAAGATGCCAATAAGAATCATCACCCACATGGTCGTCCGCTTGGCGGCGACACCGTCCGGGTTGGTGTAGAAACGCACGAGGATGTGTGGCAATCCCGCCGTGCCACAGACGATCGCGATGATGAGCGAGTAGGTGTACAGCAGCGCGAGCGGCTTTTCGTGCTTCGCAAGCCAGGCCTTTTCAGCGGCCTTTGCGGCATCGCTAACTGCGACTGAATTTGCCGGATGATCCCACTTCTCGGCTTGCTCCGGCGTCATGGCACGCACTGTGTCCGTCCCCTGTTTGCGCAACGCAACTCCATTCGTCCCGAGGAACTGTTCCAGATCGGAGAGCAAGGTATCGCGCTTGTTCCAATCCAATTCGAGCTGGCCCAACAAGCGCGTTAATCCGACGTTGGTGTGAACAATCACGGTCTGCCCGGACAATCGCGTGTATTCCAGGAGCACGCTGACCAGCTTGGCATCGCCAACCGAGTAGTGCTGCGCCTGCCCGAAGACAGCCCGAAGCCGATCTTCAGCTCGGGTGAGGTCAGAGGGAGAGCTCAAGGTTACCCAACCATTTGTGACTGGCAGGGTCATGCTGGTGCTCACACTCACAACGTCGGTTGGACCAGAAACAGTTCGCCACGCTTCCAACGGACTGGCAGCAGCAGCCTGACTTTTAGCAATGGCGGCAGCCGCAGCCCTGGCGGCTTTGGTCGTAAGCGGGCCAAAAGGGGAAAGCCAGGTTTCGTCCTTTGGTGCTTTTTCGGGAAGTGGTTCGCGTAACTGAGCGTCGGGCGAAATCCAACCAAGTTGTCGCATAGCGGCTTCGTATGCAGCAGCCTCGGACTTCTTCACAACAAGACACCGGTTCGTTCCTGCCGGTATCAAACCAGCACCGGAGGCTTCCAATGCGTCGAGTGCCGCCCTCACAGCCTCGTCACGAGGCACGGTAATCAAACCGCCGCCCATATTCTTAGCACTTGCCGGGAGCTTCACCGGAAAGTTCGTCCACGAATCAACCCACAAAATTTCTCCAAATTCACCCAGCCATGACAACGCAACAAACACCGAAGCCGGATCACCGGAAGCCATGTGCCTCACTTCCCGATATTCCGTTCCGAGAGCATTTTTGAGGGCAAATTCCATCCCATAAGATTTAGCTGTGTTTTGAATCGCCTGGAAGTCGGTTGCTTGCTTGAAACTGAGTTCTTTTCTCGCTGCGCTTCTCCCTGCTTCGCCAACACGCTGCGCAGTTTGGAGTTTTTGGATTAGTTCTGCATTCGATGCGTTGGTTGAAAGTTGGATGTTGAACGTTGGGTGTTGGACGTTTCCATTCACCTCCAATTGTTTCCCATAATGCCCATACACCGCCATGAGCACGAAGATCGGCACGGAGATGGCGAACATCTTCATCCAATATTGAAACGCCTGCACCAGCGTGATGCCTTTCATGCCGCCAAGCGCGACGTTGAGCGTGATCACCGCGCCGACCAACAACACGCCCACCCAGTACGGCAGGCCCGGAAAAATGTAGGCCAACGTCACGCCCGCCCCCTTCATCTGCGGCATTGTGTAGAAGAAGCCGATGAACAGCACAAAGCACACGGCAATCTTGCGGAACATCGGCGAGTCGTAGCGACCCTCGGCAAAATCGGGAATCGTGTAAGCCCCGAAGCGCCGCAACGGCCCGGCGATGAACAGCAGCAGGAACAAATAGCCGCACGCGTAACAGACCGGATACCACAGCGCATCATAACCGCTCGACATCACCATGCCCGCGACGCCCATGAAGCTGGCGGCGCTGAGGTACTCGCCAGAGATGGCCGACGCATTCCAGCCGACAGAGACCGAACGTCCCGCCACAAAGAAGTCACTGGCCGTTTTGGACGTCTTCGCCGAGCGGAAACCCATCCAGATCGTCGCGATGACAGTGATGGCGCTGAAGGCGAGGATGTATGGGTCTATTTGCATCCGGTGAAAGGGAGAAAGGGTGAAGGAGAGAAAGGGCGATTCATGGGCGCGTGCGTGGGTTTTTGAGCAGCCAAACCTCCGGATTATTTTGCATGGTGACCAGCTTGCCCATGATCTGATCGTAAATGCGATGGAGTTCGCGACCCTGCCGGGCAGTGAAGTATCCGCAACGAACGGCGAACTCGATCCAGGTCTGAGTTTCACCCGCTTCGCTTTCCGAACCGTTCAACTTATCACAAAACGCCGCCACATAGCGCCGGCGACGCCAGGCTTCGGAAATGTGGCTCGCAACTGAACGAGACGAGCGCCGCACCTGATCGGTGATCGAGTACATTTCTTCTGGAGGAAATTCTTTGGAAAGATGGAAAAGATCCATCGCTGCCTCCATCGCCAATTGATAGACTTCCAACTGCCAGTGATGCGTGATTTTGCCGGACGGTTTCATCGGCTGAAATGCTCCCTTTCTCCCTTTCTCCCTTTCTCCCTTTCATCACCCACCACTTCCCTCACCTCTTCTTCCTCCAGCGCAATTGAGCGTCGAATGAAGTAAAATGAAATCACCCACACCGCCGGGAAGAAACCGATACCGAGCAGAAACCACGTCAGCGTAAACCCAAAGATGCGCTTCGCCATCAACTCTGGAGCGAAGTAGTTCGCCAGCGGCAGGCCCAGCAGCACGACGAGAAATGCCAGCGCACAGGCGATGGAGAGCTTGAGTTGCTTCCGCATCAGCGAATGAAGAAAGTCTTCGCTGTGCATATCCAGCTTCTTTTCCGGGTCAGGGGTTTGCATGAGTCGCCGCGTGTTGTAGCGAACTGAATTGAGAATTCCAAGCCTCAATACCGGGAGAGTCCTCCCGTCTGGTGGCGGCTACTTGAGTGAATCACCCCTCACCCTCAATCCCTCTCCCCGTTAAGGGGAGAGGGAAGCGAATCGCGACGCTTCTTTTCAATACGAGGGACTTTCGGATCGGAATTTATCCCTCTGCGTTTCAAGTCAATTGAGGCGCCATCACGGATTCCCTCTCCCCTCAACGGGGAGAGGGCCAGGGTGAGGGGTGGGAGCGTAGTGCAACGTCGTTCCTAGCTCTGCGCCAACAACAATCCCACGTATGCCAGGTCAGACGGAGTGGTCACTTTGGGATTCGGCGTCCTGCTTACCACCAGTTGAACCGGTTGGCCAATCAACTCGCACGCGGCCGTATCGTCAGTGACGTGCAACTTGCGCGAGCGCACTTCATTCAGCGCCCGGCGAATCACGTCCACGCGAAACGTCTGAGGCGTCTGCACGGCCCAGAGTTTCGATCGGTCCACATTGCGGCCAATCGTTTTGCCATCGGCAGTTTCCTTAATGGTATCGGTCACTGGTTGTCCGGCAACCGCCGCTCCAGTTTCCTTTGCCGCCTCAATCGTCGCCGCAATCAACTGCTCCGTCGTACAGGGCCGCGCTCCGTCCTGGATGGCGACGATCTCAGCCTTCGGCGAAATGGCGGACAATCCATTCCAGACGGAATCCTGTCGTTCCGCGCCACCCACCGCCAAACGGTAGGGCTTGGTCGGAGTCAGTTGCTTTGCCAAATCAGCAAACGCCGGCCGCATTCCGTCGCGCACCACCAGAACAATCTCATCAACGCAAACTGCTTTATCGAAGCGTTGCCAGGTATGCGCCACGACCGGCAGGCCGGCGACTTCGAGGAAAAGCTTATCCACATTCGGCCCCATCCGCGTGCCTTTGCCTGCGGCGACGATGACTGCGCTGTTCATTCACGGGAGTCTAGAGAGCAGATGCAGAAGTCAAAAGTTCAAATCCGCCACGTAGCGCAGGCGTCCTCGCCTGCGAGTTCTGGCAGCGTCTCGCTGCCAGTGAATTCACTGGCCCCATCCACACGCACCGGGACGGTGCTTGAACTCGCAGCCGGGACGGCCGCGTTACATGCGTCGAAAATTAGTTTCGTTACCCGGCCCCTCCGATTTAGACTGCGTCATGGTTCACGTTGGAATTGGCTATGACGTTCATCAATTGGTCGAGGGGCGCAAACTCATCCTCGGCGGTGTGGACATTCCGCACACGAAAGGGCTCGATGGCCACTCCGACGCCGATGCCCTGATGCATGCAATTTGCGACGCTATCCTCGGAGCACTCGGCGAAGAGGACATCGGCCATTTCTTTCCGAACACTGATCCCCGCTGGAAAGGCGCTCCAAGCAAAGTGTTCCTCGAAGAAGCCGCCCGGCAGGTTTTGCAGCGCAACGGAAAGATCGTCAACGTGGATTCCACCGTGATCGCCCAAGCCCCAAAGATTTATCCGCACCTCGCCGGAATGAAGAAGAACATTGCCGAAGCTCTTGGCGTGCATCAAAGACAGGTTGGAATCAAAGCCACCACGAACGAGCACATGGGTTTTGTTGGGCGCGAGGAAGGCATCGCCGCCATGGCGGTCGCCAGTTTACATCTGCCGATTTAACCCATGCCCAAAGCTGAAATCAGTTGGAAACGCCGCACTGAGGAAGGCCGGAAGCTTCAAGTCTATGCGCAACGCGTGGGTGGCGAGTGGAACTTCTATCAACGCGAAAAGCGTTTCGACCAATGGCAACCCGTGCCCGACCCGCCACTGGAGGATTGGATGGAATTGCTGGATGCGATCCAACGCTTGATCACGCGCCGACGGTTGCAGCCGGTCCATGAAGAGCACGTGCGCCGGCGGATTCGGGAGCGCTACCCCGAGGCGGGGGTTTAACTCTCACCTGCTGTTTCCGCACTGCAAGGTTGCTCTCCGCTTCGTCGTTCCTCATGATGCGCGCCATTCAACGTGGCCCAGGCTGAGTCATCTTCTACTGACGCGCACCCGCAAGGGCTGCGTTCACTTTCTCCCCACCAATGGAAATCCGGAATCGCTGCCTGGCTGGGCTGGACGTTTGATGGACTCGAATTGCATCTCTACACGCTGGTAGCGTTGCCGTTTGTGGCAGAACTGCTTGGCGGATTGCCGACGACAAACCCAACCGTTGGCCGACACGCGTCCCTCATTCAGGGCGCGTTCCTGCTCGGCTGGGCACTGGGCGGTGGATTCTTCGGTCGCATGGGCGACCGCATGGGGCGCTCGCGCGCATTGAGTCTCACGGTGCTGACTTATGCGGTTTTCACGGGGCTTTCATTCTTCGCGCAAACGTGGTGGCAATTGATGATCTTCCGTTTTCTCGCCGCGCTCGGTGTCGGTGGCGAATGGGCAGTGGGCGCATCCTTGCTTTCAGAAACGTGGCCCAGGCGTTGGCGACCGTGGATTGCGGCGGTGCTGCAATCCGGGGTCAACATCGGAATCCTTTTGGCAGTGCTCGCGAATTATTTCATGGCCACACATCCGCCGCGTTACTTGTTCCTGGTCGGTGTGCTCCCCGCAATTCTGGTCTTCTGGATTCGCAAAGCCGTTCCGGAAACTGAAGAGTGGCGGGCGGCCAAGGTAAAATCGCAGCATCATGAGCCGAAGCTCATTGAACTGTTCCACGGCAATGTCCGGCGCACCACCCTGTGGACGATGTTTGTGTGCGGCGTGTCACTGACCGCTCACTGGGCCTTCATGTTCTGGCACGCGCAGCACCTGCGAAATCTGCCGGAAGTGTTGGCGATGAGCGCCGGAGACCGAAGCGCGTTGGTTGGAAAGGCGATGTATTTCGTCATCGCGTCGTCGATTGTGGGAAACTTCGCTTCCGCCTGGGTGGCGCGATTGATCGGCTATCGCGCCACGATCAGCATAGTTTTCTTCGTATATTTCGGTGCGATGCTGGGAGCGTATTTTACGGCTCGCGACCACCATGCGCTGCTCTGGTGGTTTCCGTTAATCGGTTTGTGTCAGGGAGTCTTCGGCCTGTTCACGATGTACCTGCCGCCTTTGTTTCCTACTCTGCTGCGCACCACCGGTGCGGGCTTCTGTTACAACATCGGTCGAGCGGTAGCGGCATTCGGGACGGTCTTCTTCGGACTGTTGGCGAATTCAGCTTCCGGGAGGACCGTGGATTATCGACTCGCCCTGCTCTACGCGAGTTTTCTATTCGTCCCCGCCGCAGTTGCGGCGCTCTTCATGCCGCATGCTGAAGAGTGACTTAACTATTCGCTGTGCGACGAACTGAAACTGGCTGTCTGACTCCATTGTTTGCGGAAGGCGGGCCTGATTCGCTTCGAACGCCCCGGCAAACGCACTTGAGATCGCAACGCGCCTCGAAAGCAAACCGTGCCACGCTGGTTCGCCAGCCGCGGGTTCTCGACTGAATCGCTGGCCACCAACGCCTCTAGATCAATTTTCATACGCGACCTCAACCCAGGACCTGTCGAACCGCGCTGACCCAATGCGCGATGCGTTGCGAAGCATTCGGCGATTGGGCAAGCACCACTGCGGCAAGGGCGGCGGTCAAGGCCACGATCAAGCCAAACGCGAACAAGTCGCGTCGCTCGTTCCCGACCTGTGACCCCACGTCAAGCGTCGAAGAACGGCGCCGGGTCGCGCCCGTATTCTTCCACGCGCGCAGTTCGGCGTCGCGTAGTTCGCGCAGGTAACGGCGGTTTTCGGGCGTCACCGGCACCCGCAAGGAGATCATCGGCAAGGGTCGATTGGGTTTGCGCGCCGCCACAATGAAAGGCAGGGCGCGGGAAGTATTGCTTCGCGTCAAACTGTTGCCGCTAACTGAAAACTTTGCCGTCGTCATATTCGCTCCGTTTCTCTACACACTTGACCTGGACTGCGCGCGCGGGAAAATGGTTACGTTCGAACCACGAATTTCACGCACGATGTGCCACTGAGATTCAATTGCGCACCAATGATTAAAGACTCAACCACAACGGGTAAATGGACCGAAAGACCCAGTGCCGGAGAACCCGCATTCATGGACAATGAGTCCATGTTCCGCCTGTTGTTCGAGCGAAGCGCGGACGCCATGACTCTGCAGGACCCCGTGACGGGTGTTTTCCTGGACGTGAATGATGCGTCCGTGCGCATCACGGGTGCGCCCAGCAAGGAAGCCTTGCTCGGCAGCAATCCCGCCCGCATCTCACCGGAACGCCAGCCCGATGGTTCCCTTTCAGCCGACAAGGTCAAAGAGATGATCCAGCTGGCGATTGATCGTGGCAGCCACCGCTTCGAGTGGGTGATCAATCGCTTTGATGGAACCCAGTTGCCCGTGGAAATCGTTCTCACCTCGATTCGCGGAGGAAAAAAGCCGCTGCTGCTCTCCGTCTCTCGGGATATCACCGAGCGCAAGCGCACCGAACACGAACTGCGCGAGAATCAACAACTCCTTATTTCGGTCACGGACAACATTTCGGAAGCGATTTACCGCACCGATCCCGCGCACGAATTGATCTTCGCCAACCGCGCTTACCTGCGGATGTCCGGTTACAACTCGTTGGAAGAAATGCGGCACGTGCCGCGCGAACAGCTTTACGCGAATGCCTCGGACCGCGCCCGGCTGCTCGAATCGTTGGCTCGCAGCGGGCACTTCCGCAACGAGGAAATCGAATACATCCGGCGGGACGGCAAGCACTGGTGGGGACTGACCAACAGCATCGCCGTGCGCGATGCACAATCCGGCCAGGTGCTTTACCATGTTGGCTCGGTCACCGACATCACCGAGCGCAAGCATGCCGAAGACGAAATCCGCCAGCTCAACGCCTCACTCGAACAGCGCATTGCCGACCGCACCGCCGAACTGACCGCCAGCGAAGCGCGCCTCCGGACCATCGTCGATCACGCACCGGAAGCGATTGTCGTGTTCGACGGCGACACGGGTCGCTTTTTGAGCGGCAACAAACACGCGTTGAATCTGTATGGAGTTACGGACGAGGAGTTGACTCGCATCGGGCCATGGGATGTCAGCCCGGAGTTTCAACCGGACGGACGGCCATCGACTGAAGCGGCGCGCGAGTGGATCAACCAGGCCGTTGCCGGCCGAACTCCCGTTTTCGAATGGCTGCACACACACAGTTCCGGACGCATCGTTCCCACCGAAGTACGCCTCGTGCGTCTGCCGGCGGAAGGCCGAATCCTGCTACGCGCCAGCATCATTGACAACACCGAGCACAAACGCACTGAGGAAGCCTTGCGCCGTCGGAGCGAGCAAGTGCAAAAGCATCGCGACGTGTTGCTCCAATTGGCGCGTGCCGACAAATCTGATTTTGATCGCGCGCTGAGGACCATCACTTCGTTGGCCGCCTCCACTTTGGATGTCGCCCGGGTCAGTTACTGGTCCTTACACGAAAATGAATCCGCGCTGCTCTGCGAGTTGCTGCATTTGAATCCCAGTGGTGTTGTCGATGAGAAGTTCAAAGGCACGCGACTCGTGGCGGCCGACGCGCCAGCTTACTTCCAGGCGTTGAGCGAAAAACGGCCCATCGCCGCCAGCGACGTGCTCACGCACCCGGCAATGGTCGGTCTGCGGGAGAGTTACCTCAAGCCACTCGGCATTTCTTCGCTGCTCGACGTGCCTGTCTGGGTTCGCGGTGAAGTGGTGGGCGTAATTTGCCACGAACACATTGGCCCGGCCCGGGAATGGTCGCCCGAGGAGATTGACTTTGCTTCGTCACTGGCCGCGATGGCGTCGTTGGCGGTCGAAGAATCGCAACGCTCATGGTCCGAGCGGCTGTTGCGCGAGTCCGAAGAAAAATTCCGGGCCCTGTTTGAGGCGTCCAGCCAGGGCGTAATGCTGCATGACGAGCACCGCTTTATCGAAGTCAATCCCGCGATGGCGCAGATGCTGGGCTACGATTCAGCGAACGACTTGATTGGCCTGAATCCGGCACTTACCTCGCCGGCCGCTCAGCCCGATGGCCAACCCTCGGCCACTATGGCCCAAAAATTCATTCAGGAATGTCTCAGCAAGGGCCACGTTCGCTTTGATTGGGTGGCGCGCCGCAAGACGGGTGAGGACTTTCCCGTTGAAGTTTTTCTCACCCGCGTTCGACTCGCTGGCAAACAGATCATCCAAGCGGCGATCAATGACATCTCGCAGCGCAAGCGCGCGGAAGACGAGCTGCGCGCCAGCGCGGCGCGCTTGCGCGAGAGCGAAGCCCGCTTTAGCGCGGCGTTCCATGCCAGCCCGCTCACGATCACGATTGCCCGGATCAGCGACACAATCCTGGTCGAAGCCAATGAGACCTTCCTGCGCTGGGCCGGCTGCACGCGGGAAGAAGTCGTTGGCTTGCCGTCCCAGGGTTTGGGCCTTTTCACTCCCGAAGACCGGGAACAGTTCTGGCACTTGATGCGGGAGAAGAAAGTTGTCCGCGATTTCGAATGTCAGCTTCGCACCCGTGAGGGGCGAGTTTGCACGATGCTGATGTCCGGAGATATCATTGAGATCAATGGCGAGCCCCACGTCATGATTGTGGGGCACGACATCACCGACCGTAAGAGCGTGGAGGCCGAATTGCTCAAAACCCTCGCTCGCGAAAAGGAACTGGGGCAACTGAAAAGCAACTTTGTCTCGATGGTGTCACACGAATTTCGCACTCCGCTCGGCGTGATTATGTCCTCCGCGGAAATTCTGGAGAACTATCTCGATCAACTCGAACCTGAAGATCGCAGCGAGCAGTTGCAGTCCATCCGCAAGAACACGCGCCGCATGGCCGACCTGATGGAGGAAGTGCTGGTCCTCGGAATGGTGGAAGCCGGCAAACTCGATTTCAAACCGTCCGGCCTCGACTTTGAGTCCTTCTGTCGGCGGCTCGTGGATGAATTGCAATCCGCCACCAACAACAAGTGCCCCGTGCAGATCTCCACCGCGGACGACGTGCGAAAAGCCTACGCCGACGAACGCCTGTTACAGCACGTCTTTATCAACTTGCTTTCCAACGCGGTGAAATACTCACCCGCCGGCAGCCCCGTGCAGCTGGATACCGAACGCGATGGCACGTTCGCTATTTGCCGCATTCGCGATCATGGGATGGGCATTCCGGAAGCAGACATCGAACGGCTGTTCAGCGCGTTCCATCGCGGCCGCAATGCCGGCCACGTGCCTGGCACTGGACTGGGTCTCACAATTGTCAAACGGTGCGTTGAGTTGCACCGCGGAAAAATCAAAGTTGAAAGCGCAGTTGGCCGCGGCACGACCGTTACCGTACGGCTACCACTGTTTGAAGAAACCTCAGAGGACACAAAATGAAAAAGATACTGGTAATCGAAGATGAGCCCGAGATGCGGCGCAATCTGCTCACGATCCTGAAGCTCGAAAAATTTCAAACTGCCGGTGCCGCTAATGGCCGCGACGGTCTCGACGCGGTGAAAAGGGAGAAGCCCGACCTCATCCTCTGCGACGTCATGATGCCGGAACTGGATGGTCACGGCGTGCTGGATGCCTTGCGCAAGAGTGAAGACACCGCGTCCATTCCATTCATCTTCCTTACGGCCAAAGGCGAGAAAGATGATTTGCGCAATGGAATGAACCTTGGCGCGGATGATTATCTGACCAAGCCGGTGGCCCGACTGGATTTGCTGGAAGCCATCAATGCCCGGTTGCGCCGATCCGAGCAAACGGCTCAAC
>DASUGI010000329.1:0-19883 GCA_036274115.1 Verrucomicrobiia bacterium | reverse complement strand
CGCTTGGATGCAGCGTTGCCGTGACGATGCCGACGGGTGTTTCGATCTTGTGGTCGCCGGGCTTGATCCGACCAAGATGCGCGAGCGTGACGACCAATCCGATTGTGCCGTGACCGCACATGCCGAGGTAGCCGACGTTGTTGAAGAAGATTACGCCGCACGCGCAGGACTTGTCCTCCGGCTCGACGAGCAGGGCACCGACCACGACATCCGATCCACGCGGCTCATTGACAACGGCGGAACGGCAGCGGTCGAAGTCCCGTTGAAAGCGCTCGCGCCGCTCAGCCAATGGGCCGTGACCGAGATCCGGCCCGCCGGCGATGACGATGCGCGTGGGCTCGCCTCCGGTATGGGAGTCAACGATGCTGATGCGTTGCATTATGTTCGTGCGTTTGCGCGCGGGCTTCAGCCATCGTCCTCATTTTCGTCGTCGTTCTCGTCGTCGTTCTCGTCGTCGAACTCCAATTACGGAGCGAGGACGAGGACGAGAACGACGACGAGGACGAACCCACCGCCGCCGCGCTCCGTTCAATCGCAGCGCATTCTGCCTTGCCGCTGCGGGCGCGTCTTGTTCAATTTGCCATCCGTGACTGCAATTTCAGCACAATGCCCATGACGTCCGCCCGCCTCCAGACGGAGCTGCTGTCGCAACTTGCCGAACCCTTCACGGGAGAAGCGCTGTTTGATTCGCTGACCGGTGCGGTCTGTTTTCTCAAGAATGCGCGTTGCGAATACGTGTTGGTGAATCAAACGCTGGTCGAGCGCTGTGGTCGGCGTGCGAAGGCTGAGTTGCTCGGCAAACGCGCCGATGAAGTGTTCGCGCCGCCGCTGGGTGAAAGCTATTTCATTCAGGACGAGCAGGTGCTCAAGCGTGGTGAACCGATCCTGAATCAGCTTGAGCTTCACAGTTATCCCACGGGCGGACGCGGCTGGTGTTTGACGAACAAGTTTCCGTTACGCGCAAAGAATGGTCGCTTGGTCGGCTTGTATGGCATCTCGAAGGATATTCAATCGCCCAACGAACGCGGCGAGGACTACGCGAAGATTGCCGAAGCCGTGCGCCGGATTCAAACGAAATATGACCAGCCATTGCGAGTGAAGGAGCTGGCGCAGAGGGCGGGACTATCGGCGTATCAATTCGAGCAGCGCATCCGAAAAATTTTCCAGCTCACGGCGGGGCAATTGATCCAGAAGACCCGGATGGAAGCGGCCGTGCAACGCTTGCGCGAGACGGACGACGCGATTGCGTCCGTGGCGCTGGACTGCGGCTATTCGGATCAAAGCGCATTCACGAGACAGTTCCGGCAGGCGATTGGAGTTTCACCCAGTGAATATCGGCGGGCGTTCAAACAGTCCTGAGTGGCGATGACTTCAAGCAGGTGCGAGTGGATTTCGCGCATGGGAAGAGGAGGAGGTTATGGTATGCTCGGCGAATCACGATCCAGCGAGCAGCCGGGGAGGCTGTTGCTTGCGTGTTACAAAGGCGTGTTTGTTGAAAGGTATTTACCCGTGTTGGAACAAAGCACCCACAACCCTGTTTTTGCATGAACAAGAATTTCTCGGTCCCCGCACTCTGGTTACTGTTTGCGACTTCCATGCTCAACGCGCAAGTGCAGGTGGCGGGGACGCTTTACGTGGATTTGCGAGCGACGCACGCGTCTGCGGGTTCGGCGACGTGGATCAACCAGGGCACGTTGGGCGATTTCGACGAAGTCGGCGGAGCGACACTCAGCACGAATGTGCTTTCGACGGGAGCGCCCGGCGTGTTTTTCGGCGGTGCGGATGCCTATCAAGGACCAAACACCCCGCCCGACCTCGATGGCGCGGATGATCGCACGATTGAAGTTTGGGCTTACAATCCCGCGTTGGCGGCGGAGGAGACGATGGTTTCGTGGGGACACCGAGGCACGGACGGTCGAAACGTGGGTTTCAATTTCGGAAACAACGCCGTCTGGGGCGCGCTCACGCACTATGGCGGTGCGTATGATGTGGGTTGGGGCACGCCGCCAAGCGCCGGCGCGTGGCATCATCTTGTTTACACCTACAGCAATCAGGTAACGCGCGTTTACATTGACGGCGTGCTGGCCAACAGTCGGACGCATACGAGTCCCTTGAACACGTTCACCGACGAGCCCATCAATCTTGGCTGCCAGCGAAACAGTTCCAACGGTTCCCGCTCGTTCTTTTATTCGGGTTACCTCAATACCGTGCGCGTTCACGGCGGGGTGCTGAGCGCGAGCCAGATTCAATCGAACTTCATCCTCGGTCCGGCGGGTGGACCGACGAACGCTCCGAGTGCGCCAACCGGATTGGCGGCCACGGGTGACACTGACAAAGTTTTCGTCGAATGGAATGCGGTCAGTGGCGCAACTCGTTATATTCTCAAACGCGGCACGAGTGCCACCGGTCCGTTCACCAGCATCGTCACCAACACCACGGTAAGAACCCATCTCGACCTCGGCCTGACGCCGGGCACGTACTATTACGTGGTGTCGGCGGGCAATCTGTTCGGAGATAGCACGAATTCACCGGCGGTTTCCGCAACCACCGGCGTGCCGCACAGCCTGGAAGGTTTGATGCATCGCTGGAGCTTTTCTGAAACAAATGGAACCACGCTCAACGATACGGTGGGCGGGGCACATGGGCAGGTGATTACGATTGAAGGCGGAGGCGATTATGCTTTGGCGAATGGCCAGTTGCGGCTTTTTGGCGGGGCCAAGGGGACGGCGGATTACGGCGAGCTTCCGGGTGGATTGCTCAATGGATTGAGCAACATCACCGTGGAGGCCTGGGTCACGCCGTGGTCGGATCAAAACTGGGCGCGGCTCTTCGATTTTGGGTCGGGGAGCGGGATCACCGGGTCTTCTTTCTTTCTCTCTTTGTGTCGTGGAGCGGATCTGGATTTACAGCGGCTTGAGTTTATTCCTTTCACGGTGGACACCGCGCTGCCAACCATTCCCGGGCAGGCCTATCATTATGTTGTCACCTGGGGTGCTACCAACGGTGCCGGCGGTGGTGGCCGCATGGAGTGGTATCGCGACGGCGTTTTCGCGGGCGGCATGGATACCGGCGCGACGACTTTGGAGAGTGTTGATGACACGGTGCTGTGGCTGGGCCGTTCCCAATATCCCGATGCGACGGCGGACGCGGACTTCGATGAATTCCGGCTTTACGACCGGTTGCTCACGCCGGCGGAGATCCAGCTTAACCGACTCAATGGCCCGAATACCATCTTTGTCGCGCCGCCGACCGTCGGTAACGACGCAATGACTCTAAACCCGGGCGCAATGGCGTTGATCGCCGTCCTTCAGAACGATTACGGGACGGCGATCAACGCAGATACTCTCACTGTCGTAACGCCCCCGTCCGCAGGAACCGCACAGGTGAAGCCGGGCGGCAAGATTCTTTACACGCACAATGGCGGCCCGGCTACCACGGACCAATTCACCTACCGAGTGGCGAACACTCTCGGCGGCACGTCCAGTGTGGCGACGGTGTTTCTGACAATCACCAACGCGCTGCGTCTGCCCAACACCACGATGACGATTCCGAACACGCCGCCGCCAGTCGGATACCAAACGGTCGATGCCTTTCCCAACAATCCCTTCTTTGAAGACGCGCTGGCGTTGCGCACGCCGCGAGGCAGTTCCAATCAACTGTTCATAGCTGAGCGGCGCGGCATCATTTCCTATATTGCCGACGTAACGTCGCCCAACCCGGTGCGGCAAGTCCTCCTCGATATCAGTGATCAGGTGATGTTCGACACCGGCGGAGAGGGCGAAATGGGCTTGCTCGGTTTTGATTTTCATCCCGGTTTTGCGACCAACGGCTACGTGTTCGTGGCCTACACTGCGCTCAATCCCCGGCAGGATCGCCTGGCCCGCTTCACCGCCAATCCGAACACGCTCACGGTCGATACCAACACGCAGCAGATTCTTTTCAGCGTCGTGGATGAGGCGTTCAATCACAACGGCAGCGATGTGCACTTCGGGCCGGATGGTTATCTTTACATGTCGATGGGCGACGAAGGGGATCAATACAACTTCCGGCAAAACGCGCAGCGAATTGATAAGGATTTTTATTCGGGCCTGCTGCGCATCGACGTGGACCGCAAGCCGGGCAACGTCGAGCCGAATCCGCATTCGGCGATTGCCACGAATGGCAGTGGCCAGGCGTTTTACAAGATTCCGATCGACAATCCTTACGTGCACACCAGCCTGGGTGGCGCGTGGAATGGGATTTACTTTGGAACGACCATCACGAATCTCGGTGCCGTGCGTGGTGAATTTTTCGCGACGGGCTTGCGGCATCCGTGGCGGTTCTGGATTGACCCGACAAACAGTGAAATCTGGGTGGGTGACGTGGGTCAGGATCAGTATGAAGAAGTGAACATCGTCACCAACGGTGGCAATTATGGCTGGGCTTACTACGAGGGAGCCACATTGGCGCGCTCGCTCTATCCGGGCCAGGTGAACCTGCCGACCAATCCGCCGCCCGGGTTGGCTTTTGC
Source organism: Verrucomicrobiia bacterium (assembly GCA_036274115.1). Classification (GTDB taxonomy): domain Bacteria; phylum Verrucomicrobiota; class Verrucomicrobiia; order Limisphaerales; family JADLHS01; genus JADLHS01. Next base: position 15,373 of record DASUGI010000329.1, on the reverse strand, counting down.
GGTTCATACGTACGGTCACACGGGACAGGGTGGCGACCCCCTGCTGGCGGGCAATGCTGTCATCGGCGGTGTGGTTTACCGCGGCAACCGGCTGGCGGAGCTCAATGGCGCTTACGTATTCGGAGATTTCCCGGTTGGCGGTGCGAGTACTATCTGGTCACTGCGCCGAACGAATTCTTCCGTCGTGGTCCAGCGCCTCGCGTCCGACCAGGGGATCGCTGCGTTCGGCATTGATCCCAGCAATGGTGACGTGCTCATCGCGGCGTATGGGCAGAACAAAGTCAAACGTCTCGTGCGCGGCGACGTGGCCAGCACCTTCCCGCAAAAGCTCAGTGACACCGGCGTGTTTGCCGACCTGGCCACGCTTTCGCCCAATCCCGGCATCGTGAGTTACGACCCAACCATCGCCTTCTGGTCCGATCACGCGATCAAGCGACGCTGGTTCACAATTCCTGACCTGACCAACACGGTTACTTTTGCCACGGACACCAACTGGACGCTGCCCGCCGGCATGAAGTGGATCAAACATTTCGATCTGCCGCTGGACCGCAACAATACCAACTCACCGCGGCGCCGTTTGGAGACGCGCATCCTGGTGAAGACGGACACCGGCAATTACGGCGTGAGTTACAAGTGGAACGACGCCCAGGACGACGCGTTCCTCGTGGCCGATAGCGGTGACACGTTCTTTGTCACGGTCACGAACGGTACGCCGACCAATCAACTGTGGGAAATCCCATCACGCGGAAGTTGCCTTGCCTGCCACACCACCGTGGGCGGACAGGCGCTGACCTTTAACACGCGCGAAATGAACAACACGGCCAGGCTCAATGGCCATTTCGGAAACCAGATCGATTTGCTCAGTCAGGCTGGGTACTTCAGCGAGCCAGTGCCGTCCGGTCAAATGCTGCCCGTTTTTGCAAAGGCGGGTGACACCAACGCGAGTTTGGAATTCCGGGTCCGTTCCTATCTGGCGGTGAACTGCGTGCAGTGCCATCAACCGGGCGGCACGGCGCCGACCACGTGGGATGCGCGGCCTTACTTGACACTGGAGCAGACGCACTTGGTTAACACAACACTGGTCGAAGACGGTGGCAATCCACTTAACAAAACCATCGTGCCCGGCGATCTGGTGCATTCGGTATTGTGGCAGCGCCTTCAAGGCGCCAATGGGTTCGGTCGCATGCCCCCACTGGGAACGCATGAGTTGGATCAGGCCTCAATCAATCTCCTGGCCGCGTGGATCAGCGGGGACCTGACCAATCGCCAAACGTTCGCCCAATGGCAGGTCGCGCACTTCGGCTCGACCAACAGTCCTTCCGCCGCGCCCGGGCTTGATTTCGATTTCGATGGCGCGAGCAACTACATTGAATACCTGACGAAGACCGACCCGCAACTTGCCGCCAGCGTGTGGAAGTTGAGTGTGTCCGCGCCGGTGAGTGGCCAGGTGCAATTGTCCTATCCGCGCGTGCCGAACCTGGGCGTGGTGATTGAAACCAGTTACGACTTCACCCAGTGGACGCCGTGGGATGTGCCGGGCAACCAGCCGTTCTTCGGCGCATCGTTGGACACGGTGAACTTGAGCGGCCTGATGTCCACCAATCCGCCTTACCAATACTTTCGCGCCCGCTTCGTCGAGCCGTGAAAGCGTGGTGTAGCGGTGGGCATCCTTGCCTGCCGTAGAGCCGGGCTTCCAGCCCGGCGGAGAAAGCGCTCGCAGGAAAGACACGCGAAAAAACCGGGGGCGCGAATTGGTTTATGCGCAGGGGTCCGGGCGGCTGGAAGCCGCCCTCTACGTCAGGCAGGATGCCCGACGCTACAGGAATGCGGAACGTGGCGAGATCATAGCCACCAAGAGGCACAAAAACACAAATGAAATCCGCTTTTTGCGCTTCTTGTGCCTTTTTGTGGCTACAGAATTTCTGCGACCGCTCTAGCCACCCTCGCGCTTGAACTCGAAGCGCCGGGGCGTGCCGCCCTTGGTGAAGCCGATCGTGGCGCTGAGGCGACCCTCGGCCGACAACTCGTATACGATGCGTTTCGGGTAATCGTGGCGCGGGTTATCGAACACGGCGCGCGTTTTGTCCAGCTCCGTGAGCACGAACTCGGTCGGCGGAGCGCCGCCGGGCTGCGCGATGTAAACCAGTCCGCCGTCGCGCTCGACGATGCGCAGGTACTCGAACGCGTTCATTCGGCCACTTGTATTGACGGTGCGCGACACGGCGAGCATCGCCCCGCCGAGCGGCGGGCTCCAGCGCTCCTCGATCGACGACCCCGAGCTTCTCGTTCCGACCCACCCGCCGGCCAGCCAGGCCAGGTCGCCGATCGCGGCCCTGGCCGGCGTGGGCAGCGGGATGTCCTGCGCCTGGCGGTAGAGCCCGACCCATTTCAACCCCGTTTCCGGATTGGGCGCAACGCGCACGAGCAATCCATCGGCTGTCATGCGGAACTGCCGCTGGATCAGCCCGTCGGGCACGTTGTTCGACCCGCGCAAGAACTCGACCCGGTAATCGAACGTGTCGTCCTTCCACCCGCCCCGGTAGCGCGCGAGGCGGTTTGGCCCGGCGACTTCAGTAATCGAGCCGTCGAGCGCGATGCGTACATCGCGGTGACCGGAGCCATGACCGTTCAGGATGACCGCGCCTTCCTCGATGCGCATCGAGAATTTCGACGCCATGGGCGGGCCCAGTTGCTCAAGGGTGCGGCCCTCGGTGCGGTCCTCGACGTAGATCCACTCGCCGTCCAATGCGCGCAACCCGTCGGCCTGCGCCGATTGCGCGCGCGAAGTCAACGCCGCGAAGGCCACGCCGAAGGTTGCGAGGAGTGCGAGCGGTGTTGCCGGCCAAGTGTGCAAGCGCACGGAGACTCCTTTCAAAGTTAGACCACCCTCCGCTGATTTTTACTTTGCGCGGCTTGCCTCATCTGGCGGGTAGTGGAAGGTGAGTGTCAGCCTTCGGGTGTCAGCGGCGACCTGTTTGTGCATTTCCTTCGGCCACCGGGGAAATGGTGACGAATCCAAAACTGCCTTCCGGCACGCCGCGCCGATCGCATCGCTTGCGGTGTTTCCAATGAGCTTTAGCTCGGTGACGCCGCCGTCACGATGCAGTTGAAATTGAAGGACCACCTTGCCGGTGCTGTCCTGCTTGATGTTGGTTAGCAAGTCGCGCCAATGCTTTTCTACTTCCGCAATAACCGGCCGGTCATAAGCACCGACCGATTGCGTTTTCTCGTCGTATGACAAAGTCACCGCGAGGTGTTTTGCCTTTTCAGCTCGTTTTTCTTTGGACATTGTCTGCTGGTTCAGGTCAGTCGCACGATTGGCGAGCGGTTTGACTACCTTGACCACGTGCGGGTGAGTGGCTACTTGCGCACCGTTGGTGATGCTGCTTCGGGAATCATCTTGTGCGCGGACTACTTCGATAGATCCGAGCAATACCAACGTGCAAAGCGTGAGCGTACCCGCAAGAGTGCCGGACATCCATAAGGTGGTCGCTCCGCTAAGTTTGATTCGGCTCTTCATGATGTAGTCTCAGGTGGTTTTGAGAGATGAGCGAACAATAAATTGGTCAGCAAAGACTCTCGCTTGTCGGTCCGTTCGTCAACTGGTTTCCGCGCCCGCTTTATCGCACTGTAAGAGGCAGGCGCGCAAACGTGTAACTTGCAAAACTCAACATTCCAACGAGAATCTGCCCATGCAGCATCGAACCAGGCCTAACCAAACGTCGAGCCGATCGCATGGACACTATCTTGAAACGGGTTGCTCAGAGGGGATTCTGGATGGCGTGCATCTTTTTCGGAGCTTACGTCGCGTCGTTCATTCTTTATCAGGTGTCACCGGCCCCAGAATTAAACTTGCACCATAGGCACTGAGGGGATGAATGTAACCACGCGGTGAAAATCTGATACCCACCGCAAGCCATGAAAAGGCAATGGATATTCTGGACTGCGCTGATCACGGCCATGGTCGTGGGATTATTCCTCTGCCTTCTGCTCCTGCTCAACCATGACAACGGATTCCAACTCCGCCTCGCCGCTAACGTTGGAGACGTAGCCCGACTGAAGCGGATTCTGATGGCGCACCCGGAAGCCTTGAATTCGCAGGAGGAAACCTTTCTGAGCAGCTCCGAGATAAACTGGACAAACCCGTCGCTGGAAACCCGGCTCAAGACGTTCCTCATTGACCGTCGGAATCAGGCGAATTGCGCTTTTAATATGAGGGAGACAAGCGGGGCGACAGCACTTCATCAAGCAGTCTCTTACGGCCATAGCGAGATCGTCCAACTGCTGTTGGCCAATGGGGCAAACCTGGAGATTAAGGACCGAATAGGCTGGACAGCGTTATTTGCAGCCTCCTCTTACGCGCAACCAGACATGGCTCAATCACTGATCTCCGCCGGCGCACAGGTGAACATCCGGGATAATCGGGGCGACACCCCTTTGCATGTGGCGGCGCTGATTTTGCCCGGTTACAGCGAAAGAGAAGTCGTTTCGACTCTTGTCGAGAATGGGGCCGAGGTCAACGCGGTGAATCCGAATTCGGGATACACACCTTTGCAGTGGGCCGTGATAAACGGGAACGAAAAAGTTGCTGCAATTCTGCTCGAGCATGGTGCCGATCCAACCATAAAGGATCACTGGGGCCGGACGGCTCTCGACGTGGCTCTTAAAAGCAAAAGAACGAATCTCGTCGAACTCTTGAAGCCGCTTTTGGCCGAAGAGAGCGTTGAGTCGAATCCGGAGCTTTCACGCTTGGTTGGTCAGACGGTGACTCTGCGTGGGAAGTTTGAGATTGCCGGGAAGGTTGGTCCATACATTCAGCGCATTGGCGAACCGGTGTACTTGGTGCCTCCGGCTCTTTTTGGTTGGGGGCCAGATTACGATGATATGCAGGGCAAGGTTGTGAGCATTACAGGCACTTTGCACTTTAAGGATTTCGAGCGGGTTGCTGTGAATGAGATGGTCGCGCAACCATCCGATTATTTTTACTTCGATGCGAAGACAGCCAAGGTCAGGTTGGAGTGAGTGTGGCGGGCCAACTGTTAGCCGTCATGGGTCACTCAGCATTCATCATCACTTTAGGTCTTTGTATTGGATGCGCTACGTCGCGACCGACGTCAGCGCCGAGGTGGACAAGGCAATTACTGGTTCGTTCTCTTTTCGTCGTGCCTATGCTATCAGTCCGGAGCGGGCACGTTGGCTATTTGACGGCATGGATGGCAGCTATCCTGTCATCTATGTTGGCTTCGATGAGGGCACGCACTACACTCGTTCAGCCACACTCCGAGTTCGCGAGCACGGTGTTGTCGAGCGGCAGGAGATGAGAGAGGATGGTGAGTTGATTTGGATTGCAGACAGATGACGACGGTCTGCAGGGTGCAGTTTTCCTCTTTTCGTGACCAGCGGTGTCCTGGTCATTAGGACTAATTCCCGTGCTCGCTTCATCGCGCCGTTAAAAGTCAATCGCGCAAACGTGTAACTTGCAAAACTCAACATTCCAAAGAGAATCTGGTCATGCAGCAGCGAACCAGGCCAAACCGGCCGTAATCACTGTTAGATCATCATCACCGCGCGGATGAAAATTGCACCTTGGATTCATTGCCTGACGCACGTCACCCTCGCTGCGACACTCGTCTTTTACTTCGGTCAGTTGCATGGGCACATCGAGTATCTGGCCAAAGGGAAGGTTTATCTTCCCGTGGTGACTCACTATGCGGTTCATTGGCGGAGCATCCTCTGGCTTATTCCCGTTGCTTTTGCCGTTAGTGCATTCGTAATTCAGCGTCGTGGCATGACAGCAGACCGATATGCCATCTTCAGCGCATGTTCCAATTTTGTGTTGGTCGCTTTGATCGGCATGACCGTGCTGGCCACGTGCGCACCGTTTGGGCATCCTCCACTCGTCGATCCACCATGAACACAACGACTAAGAAATCACTGCGTTGGCGAGTCCGCTTACGACGGTCATGTCGTTGTGGTGCAAGTGGCTTCATCGAGCCGTAACGGGATGAAACCAAATAGCTGGTTGTGCATTTCCAACATGGGAATGTGCGCCCGGAATGGCTGAAATATCCCCAAACACCGGGCCGAGGGCAAGCAGGTGGCTCGTTGTGATGAACAAACTGAATTGGTTTGGAGTCACTCTTTGCTACGCCTATGAAGACCGCAATGAAAGCCTGCTTTCGCTGGGTCGTGCCGCTGTTTCGTTACTTGCACGGTCCTTGGCCTGCTCACCCCTCACCCTTGGTCCCTCTCCCCATTGAGGGGCGAGGGAAATCCGCGGGGATTGCCGCCACCCGATTCGGACGTTTGCTGGGCGTGGGCGTGTTCTTTCCTTCAGCGCCCACCGAAGCGCGGCTATGTCGCAGACCAGCCGCAGCAGGTTCGAACGGGCTGCGACTGGCTTTCAGCACAGTCGCGCTCCAGTTCATCAGTGAGTCGAAACGAAAGTTTACCGGTCTGACGACGCGCACCCGATGGCTCGCGACAGCCTGGGTCCTGGTGGCGTCCAGCGCAGTAGCCGATAGTTCATTCACCTTTGACGCGCAGCCGGAATCGCCGCAACAGCAGCAGGCGCAGCAGCGCGGTCGGGGTGGTCGTGGCGGGTTTGGCGCGCGGATGGAAGGGATGTACAAGGCGCAGGTCACGCCCAACTGGTTCGCGAATGACACGAAGTTCTGGTATCGCAACGAACTCAGCGGGGGGACACGCGAGTTTATTCTCGTGGATGCGGAGCGGGGCACGCGCGCGCCAGCGTTCGATCACGAAGCGGTGGCGAAACAGATTGGCGATGGCGCAACGGCGGCCCGGTTGCCCGTGGATGAACTGAAGTTCAGCGCGGATGGCGAAAGCGTGACGTTGCTGGGGCGTGAGAAGAGTTGGCAGTTGAATTTGAAGAGCGGAAAACTCCAGGAAGCCAGTGGCGAGAAGGCCGAGACCGCCAGCGAAGGATTGCCCGCGGGAACGCGTCCGCGTCCCTCGACGCGCACCGGACCGGAAACGGAAATCACCTTCGACAATCAACTCAGCCGCGAGGTGGAGATTTTCTGGCTGGATGAAACGGGCGCACGACAAAGTTATGGCAAGATCGAGCCGCGCACGCGCAAGGCCCAGCACACTTTCAGCGGTCATGTCTGGCTGGCGGTGGATGAACGTGGGGAAATGCGTGGGGTCTTCGAGGCCACGGACAAGCCCGACGTGGCAGTCATCGCCGATGAACAATTGCGCCCCACTCGAGCCCCGCAGCAGCGCGGACAGCAGCGACGCGAACCCTCCAATCGTTCGCCCGACGGCAAGTGGACCGTTTCCATCAAGGACCAGAATGTTTTTGTGAAGGGCGAGGACGGAAAGGAGATTCAGCTCAGCACCGATGGCAAGGAGGGCTTCGGCTATCGCCGCGCTGAATGGTCGCCGGATTCCAAAACAGTCATTGCCTGGCGCGTCGAACCGGGCGAGCGCAAGGAAGTGTATTTGATTCGCTCATCGCCACCGGGCGGTGGACGGGCAACATTTGAGTCGCGGCCGTACGCGTTGCCGGGCGACAAGTTCAGCACATCTGAGCCAAACATTTTTGATGTGGCCAGCCGCAAACAGACGAAGCCGGAGATTGATCGTTTCGAACACGAGTGGCTCACGCCCAGCGTGAAATGGAGTCGCGACGGCAGCCGGTTCATGTATCAACAGGTGGATCGCGGCCATCAACGGTTGCGTGTGATCGAAGTGGATAAGAGTTCGGGCAAAACGCGGAACATCATTGATGAGAAGAGCAAGACGTTCATCTGGACCGCGCACACGGAGGCGCTGCGGGCGCAACTCGTCAACTACCTGGAGAAGAGCGACGAAATCATCTATGTCTCCGAGCAGGATGGCTGGCGGCATCTTTACCTGGTGGATGGAGCGCCGAACTCCGGTTCGGCTCGTCCCGACAAAAGTCCAGACAATCAACGAGCCGGACCGGAGGCCGGCGCTCCAAAGCTGAAACAAATCACCAAAGGCGAGTGGGTCATTCGCGGGATTGATCAGATTGACGAAGAGAAGCGCCAAATCTGGTTCACAGCCAGCGGCAAGAACGCCGGGCAGGACCCGTATTTCATTCACTATTACCGGGTGAACTTTGACGGCAGCGGACTGGTGGCGTTGACCGAGGGCAATGGCAATCACAGCATTGATTACTCGCCCGACCGGAAGTTCATCATTGATTCCTATTCCCGTCCGGATGCGCCGCCGATCAATGAATTGCGCCGGGTGTCCGATGGCAAACTGGTTTGCAAACTCGAGGAAGCGGACATCACCGAGCTCAAGGCGAAAGGTTGGAAAGCGCCGGAAGTTTTTGTTGCCAAAGGGCGCGATGGCAAGACGGACATCTGGGGTTTGATTTATCGCCCGAAGAATTTTGATCCCAACAAAAAGTATCCAGTCATTGAAGACATCTACGCAGGGCCACAGGGTTCATTTGTGCCAAAGACTTTTGGGGGCACGCGTTATCAGATGTTGACTGACGCCGGTTTCATTGTGGCGAAGGTGGATGGCATGGGCACGGCGAATCGTTCGAAGGCGTTTCACGACGTGTGCTGGCACAATCTTAAGGATGGTGGTTTTCCGGATCGCATCCTGTGGCACAAAGCGATCGCGGCTAAATATCCTTACTACGATGTGACGCGCGTTGGAGTTTATGGCACGTCTGCGGGTGGACAGAATGCGGGAGGTGCGGTGCTGTTTTATCCCGAGTTTTACAAGGCGGCGGTGGCCAACTCGGGTTGCCATGACAATCGCATGGATAAAGCGTCGTGGAACGAGCAGTGGATGGGTTACCCGGTTGGGCCGCAATACTCCGAATGTTCGAACATTGATAACGCAGGAAAACTTCAGGGCCATTTGTTCCTGGTGGTGGGCGAATTGGACAGCAACGTGCCGCCGGAATCCACGATGCGCTACGTAGATGCTTTGGTGCGGGCCAAGAAGGATTTTGATTTCCTGGTTGTGCCAAATGGTGGCCACGGTGCGGGCGGCGAATATTATCAACGCCGGATGCGTGATTTCTTCGTGCGACATCTACAGGGAATCGAACCGCCGAACAACAACGCGCCAGCCGTTGAAACTCCGGCGGGGAGCTGAGTTTGATGAACGCTCGCCTTCACCCTGACGCCCTGAACCTGGTAGGGACGCGTTCCACCGCGTCCCCATCTTTTCGATTAGAAGTTTGGGACGCGGGTGGAACGCGTCCCTACCAAATACAAACGGAGGTTCGTCTAACAAACTTCCTCGCTGTGCTGCTGATTTTCTTGTTCAGCGCAGCTTTCTCGTTCGCCGCCGATTACCCGACTCCAACTGAAGGCGATCACATCATCCGCGATTTCCGTTTTCATTCTGGCGAGACTTTGCCTGAAGTGCGGATGCATTACCGCACGCTGGGTCAGCCGACTCGCGACAAAAACGGCGTGGTCCGCAACGCCATTCTGATTCTTCACGGCACGACCGGCAGCAGCACGCAGTTCCTCCGCGCCGAATTTGCCGGTGAGCTTTTCGGCAAAGGTCAGCTTTTCGACGCGACCAAATATTTCATCGTCATCCCGGACAACATCGGTCATGGTCAATCCACCAAACCCAGTGACGGCTTGCGCGCGAAATTCCCGAAATACGGTTACCGCGACATGATTGAGGCGCAGCGTCGCCTGCTGACGGATGGACTTGGCGTCGACCATCTGCGCCTCGTTATCGGCACTTCAATGGGTGGGATGCACACCTGGCTTTGGGGACAGATGCATCCGGACTTCATGGACGCGCTGATGCCACTGGCGAGTTTGCCGACGCAGATTTCCGGTCGCAATCGCGTGTGGCGGCGGTTGATCATTGATTCGATTCGCACCGATCCCGAGTGGCGCGACGGCAATTACGAGAAACAGCCTCGCGGTTTGCGCATCGCGTTGGAGATGTCCTGGCTCATGGGCAACAATCCCATTCAACGCCTCAAGGAAGCGCCCACGTTTGCCGCGTCGGATGAAGTGTTGGAGAAGTATCTTGCCGACCGGCTCCCGAGAGTGGACGCCAACGATTATCTCTACGCGTTCGAGGCGTCGCACGATTACGATCCCGGTCCGGGCCTCGAGAAAATCAAAGCGCCGCTGCTCGCCATCAACTTCGCTGACGACTTGATTAATCCGCCCGAACTGCGCGTGCTCGAAACAGAAATCAAACGGGTCAAGCGTGGAAAGGCCATCGTCGTCCCGTTGAGGGCTGACACGCGCGGTCACGGTACGCACACGCTGGTACCGGTGTGGAAGAATCATCTGGCGAAGTTTCTGAAGCAAACTCAGCGCAAATCGTGACTGGTTCTCGCAAAAGGTTGGTGGTAGTGCGCACGCGGCTGAATGGCTTAACGCTCGCCCTCACCCCGGCCCTCTCCCCCGGGGAGAGGGAGAAACATACGCCGTCTTTATTCCATCCGAGGTCTCCACATTTTGATCCAGCTTCCGGCCAGAACGCCAAAGCGGCGATTGAAACAGGCGCGTTGAATTTTCGGTGCACGTGCAATCCTTCCCCCTCTCTTGGGGGAGAGGGAGGGATGAGGGCGAGCGTCAATCTAACTGATCTGCGCAAGCGAGTTCGAGGGCTTGGTTTGCTCATGGCGTTTTGCCTCGCGTTTGCAATTTCCGCGCAGTGCGCCGAGCCGTTACGCGTATTCATCCGTTCGGGCGCGAAGACGCATGGGCCAGGGATGCACGAGCATCCGAAGTTTTTGGGCGAATGGACCAAAGTGCTCAACGAGCGTGGCGCGCGCTGCGAGGGCGGCAATCAGTTTCCGACGGCTGAACAACTCGCTCAGACGGATGTGTTGTTGATCTACACCGCCGACGGAGGCGACCTGAAACCAGACCAGCGCGCGGCACTCACCAACTTTCTCAAGCGCGGTGGCGGCCTGGTGACTTTGCTGGACGGCGTTTGCGGTCACGATCCGCATTGGTGGAAGATGATTGTCGGCGCGGCCTGGGAATACAACCACACCAAGTGGCGTTACACGAAGCTGACGATGCGAGTTCGCGACCACACGCATCCAATCACAGCCGGCGCTGCGGACTTCGATCTGGACGACGAGGTTTACGATGGCTTGCACACCATTCCGGAAGTGCGCGTGCTGGCGGATGCAGAGTTCGTTTTAAAACCATCCGGCACCAACAGCACGGCATCCACCAAAACCATTCCGCAGATGTGGACGCTCGAGACGAACGGCTATCGCGCGTTCACCTGGATTCAGGGGTTGCGCTTGAAGACGTTTGATGTGCCGCAATATCGGGCGTTGTTGTTGCGCGGTATCGCTTGGGTTGGTCGACGACAGGACGTGAATGAGTTCTGCACTGCGGCGGAGTTGGCGGCGCTTCAGGCGGGCGGCTCGAACCCGGCTTCATTCCTTTTGTCACCGGATTCTCCCGAGGCAAATCGCCGCGCACCGGAAAAGTTCTTGGCCCGACTGGAAACCAGCAAGGGCGACATGGTCATCGAAGTGCAGCGTGACTGGTCGCCGCACGGCGCGGATCGGTTTTTTAATCTGGTGCGCGGTGGTTACTACGACGATGCCCGTTTCTTCCGCATCAAGGAGGGCACTTGGGCGCAGTTTGGCATCAACGGTGATCCAGAGGTTTCCAACGCCTGGCGCGAACGGAACATTCCTGACGACCCGCGCGTGTTGTCCAATGTGCGCGGGACGGTCGCGTTCGCCTTTGCCGTGCCCCATGGCCGGACCACTCAACTCTTTATCAACTTAAAGGACAATTCCGTCACGCACGATTCCGAGCCGTTCGTGCCCATTGGCAAGGTTGTCGAGGGCATGGAAGCCGCCGACGCGTTGAATGCGGAGTATGGAGAATCCTCCGGTGGGGCATTCGCGGCGGCAAGCAAGGACCGTTGTTTGAGTCGGGCAATGCTTATCTAAATCGGGAATTTCCCCGGCTCGATTTCATCCGGCGCGCCACAATAATTGAATCGCCAGAAACGCGGGCATCGTCTAAAAAGCCTTTGAGTCCCATCACAACAAACCAATAACTAAAGAAAGGTCCTTATGAAAAAACAACTCCTGTGTCTCGCGGTGGCAACGGCGAGCCTGTCCTTGTTCGCGGCGGATGCGAAAGAGGAAGTAAAGGCGGCCGCCAAGAAACTCGGTGATGCCGCCAACTACACCTGGAAGACGACCGTCGTTGTTCCGGAGAGCGCGCAGTTCAAGCCCGGTCCTTCCGAAGGCAAGACGGAGAAGGGCGGTTTTACTCAAGTCAAATCCACCTTCAACGACAATGAAACACAGGTCGTCACAAAAGGAGAAAAGACGGCGTTCATTAATCGTGACGGAGAATGGCAAGTGGCGGGCGAGGGTGGCGGCGGTGGTGGTGGCGGTGGACGCGGGCGTGGTGGATTTTTCCGCAATACCCAGACACCTGCCGTGCAAGCCGCTGAAATTGTGGCGGCGGTGAAAGAACTCAAAAAGGAAGGCGATGCCTACGTGGGCGAGTTCACCGAAGAAGGCGCGAAGACGCTCATGCGCTTTCGTCGTGGCGGCGGGGGTGGCGGTGGTGGCGAAGGCCCCGCGATCAGCAACGCCAAAGGCTCGGCGAAATTCTGGGTGAAGGACGGCGTGTTGACGAAGTATGAGTTCAAGGTGTCCGGCAAGATGGATTTCAACGGGAACGAAATTGATATGGATCGCACCTCCACGGTTGAGATCAAGGACGTCGGGACGACCAAGTTGGAAGTGCCCGAGGCGGCGAAGCAGAAACTCTCGTGAGGTGGTTCGCATCGGCTTGTTGTGCCGGCCTGGCTTTCGTCGCGATTGCGGCGGGAGCCGCCGGCACAATTCGTTTTAATGGCTCACCCGCAGAATTGGTCGTCAGCGAAGTCAGCGAGCGAACGGTGCGAATTGAGTTGTTCCCGCTGGACGAGCAAGGCAAACCGCGTCCGGCCATTCCCTCCACGGTGCTCGTGCCGTTTTCGGTGAAGGAAGAACTGCGCGCCCGCGAACTGCCGCGGGAAAAACAGGTCCGCGCCGGTGACCTTCGCGTGGCCATCAAGGCGGACCCGCTCACCGTCTCGGTGCGGCGCGATGGCAAGCTGGTACAAGAGTTGGTCTTTGACGAAGCAGCGTCCACAAATGCCGGGGTGGCCTTTCAGACTAAAGCAACCGTGCTGGGTCTTGGCGAAGGCGCGCAGCAATTTGATCGGCGCGGTGCTTATTACCCGATGGAGCCGAGTTGGGGCGGATGGAATCGGCCAGTGCTCGGATCGGTCGTGCCATCGCCGTTTGTGATCGGCACGGAAGGTTGGGCGCTGTTCGCGCATCGGCCGGAAGGCCACTTCGATTTGCGCAATGGACGGGGAAAGTTCATTCCTCGCTACCCAACGAATGCGGCATCTCTGCAATCCGAGCGCCTCCTCTCCTCATCCCTCTCCTCCATTCCGAATGGAGGAGAGGGTGGCCGGAGGCCGGGAGAGGAGGCGATTGGACGTGCGGCGTTGTCCGGCCTCGATTTGTTTGTGGTTGCTTTGGACGAACCTGCCGATGCGTTGACCGAATACACTCGTCTCACCGGTAAGCCCGTCATGCCGCCCAAGTGGGCGCTTGGTTACTTTCAATCGCATCGCACCCTGGCCGGGCCGGATGAGCCACTGCGAGTCGCTCGCACCTTTCGCGAAAAGAATCTTCCGTGCGATGCGGTGATTTATCTCGGCACGGGTTATTGCACCAACGGTTGGAACACCGGACACGGCTCGCTTGATTTCAACCCGAATGCTTTCGTGGCCGACAACATCAAGGCGCTGCACGATTTGAATTTCAAACTCGTGCTGCACGTGAATCGCGCGCCGAGGAATTTGCTGGGCTCGTTTGTGGAATCACCCAAAGATTCGGGACGGACAAAGATGGACTCCGATCCTGGGCCGGCCCAAATCTTTGGGAGAACCAATCGGAGTGTTCACATTCGCGATTACTGGGCGCGGCATCATGACATCTTCACGCTAGGCGTGGACGGCTGGTGGCCGGACGATGGCGATGAACTTCCGCTGGAAGCGCGACTCACGCGACATCGCTGCTATTACGAAGGCCCATTGCAGGATCGTCCCAATGTGCGTCCGTGGAGTTTGCACCGCACCGGCTACGCGGGTTCGCAACGTTACGGCGGCTGGATTTGGTCGGGCGACGTGGATGGCAAATGGGAGACGCTCGCGGCACACGTGTCGGTCGGAATCAATCACGGCTTGAGCCTCACGCCATTCTGGGGCAGCGACACGGGTGGCTTTTATCCGACGCGCGAATTGACCGGCGAACTCTACGCGCGGTGGTTTCAGTTCTCCGCGTTCTGCCCCTCGTTCCGTTCGCATGGTCGAACCTGGAAACTGCGTTTGCCATGGGGTTGGAACACCGGCGAGTTCGGTCCGATTGAACATGGTCCGGCGGAACGTCGCGGGTTCACGGGCGACATTCGCAAACCACCGCAGCATCCCGATCCGTCTGAACTTCACAATGCCGGGATTGAACCCATCGCGCGCAAGTATCTCGAGCTTCGTTACCGTCTGTTGCCCTACAATTACACGGTTGCGCGCGATGCCAGCGACACCGGCCTGCCTATGATGCGCGCACTCTGGTTGCATTATCCCAACGACACCGAGGCCGTGAAGCTTGGCAACGAATATCTCTGGGGACGTGATTTGCTTGTTGCGCCCGTGCTTGAGCCGGGGGCGAAGTCACGTCGCGTTTATTTGCCGGAAGGAATGTGGCGCGATTGGTGGACGGGCGAGAAGGTCGAAGGCAAACGCTGGGTGGAACGCCCGGTTGATCTCGCGACGCTGCCACTCTACGTCCGCGCCGGCGCGATCATCCCGCTCGATCCGGTCCGACAATTCACCTCGCAAGCCGTGTCCGGGCCGACCACGCTGCGGGTTCATCCCGGTGCGGATGGTGAGTTCACGCTTTACGATGACGATGGTCAAAGCCTGGGCTATCGCGATGGTTCCGATACGAAGACGATTTGGATTCGCATGCGCTGGGATGATTCTGCGCGACGGCTCACGCTGGAGCCGGACAAGCGCATGAAGAAATGGCCCGGCGAGATGCGAGTATTCAGCGTCGAAACCGCTGGCAGTGACGCGCCATCGAAACGAGTCGAGTTTCGCGGCAAACGCGTGTCCGTAAAGCTTTGATGGTGCTTCACTTTATGCAGGGCAAATCTCACCCGGCGCGCTCGATGCGGACTGCCTCTCCCCTCAACGGAGAGCGGGTCGGGATGGGAATTCTCCGAACAAGTTCGTGTTTTAAACCCCTCAAACAGAAAAGCGGAAACCCAAAGATTAGGGGCGGACAAAGATTCTTCATTTCTCTTTTCCGATCTTTGTCCGCCCC
>DASUGI010000328.1:0-2169 GCA_036274115.1 Verrucomicrobiia bacterium | reverse complement strand
CTGAACCCAGAACGCGGGCAACGATTGCCGAACGAAGTAAGTTCCCGCTGCCAGATTGCGGAAGGCGTAAGCCCCATCGCGTTTGGTCGTCTCGCTCTTAATCAGCGTGTCGCTCGTGGCGCTGAAGACGCCATCACCGTTGTCGCGAAACAAGTGGAGGATGCGATTCGCGATGGGGGTATCGTCCATGGTGACACCGTTGCCCGTCAGATCCTCTACTGCGCGACCAGCGATAACGGCGCTTGAGGGTTGCGCCGACACGTTTACGGACAACGCGATGGAGGTGAGCAATGCCAGACTGCAATGCAGCGGCTTTTGCATCGAGGCGAATGCCGATATCGCTCTCATAATGATTGCTCCAGTTGATGACTGGTGGAGACGATTAATAGATGATGGTTCCCGCTCCAGTATAGGTCATCAAAAAGGTCATTGTGCCATCGCCATTGTCCGAGAGCAGTGTCTGAGAAGCAACGAAAACGGAAATGCTACCCGTCACGCCTTCAAAGCGGCCCGTTCCGCCGGTGTACAAAACCGTATTCGGAAGATTCCCGCCAACGGTCCAACTGATCGTATCTCCGTTGGCGGCCACAATGAGGCCAGTGCCCGAAAGGAACACACCGGTCGTCAAGTCCAGTACGCCAGCACCAGAATTACTATTCAGCCCCGTATGGCTGGCCCAGGCCCAGTCCGTGAATTCATATTCGCCGGTTTGCATATCAACAGTGATGGTGAGGTGACCTTCCAATACTTTGACTGGACGCGGCACCTGGTTTCCGGAATCGGCCATCGCCGGTTGACCGAGAAGGCAAAATGCCACTGCGATGATGCCGGTGAATACAGGGTGAGTGAGTTTTCGCGTGTTCATGACGATCTTTCGTTTGTTTTTGTTGGTAGTGCTGCGGTTCAGCGTTGGTTGTTCGCCAGGTTATGGTTTTCCTGCCCGCTCAGCGGGACCACCCATTACAACAGGAAAGACGAAACGACCTTACCGCTTGAAGTGAGCGTTTTAGTTTTTGAAACGATAGACATTAGCTGCCAAGGTATTCACGCAGGCTGCAGTCGCAGTTTAACAAGAAATATTCTGTGAAGATTCCTGCGTCCGCTTCGTGTATAGCTTGTGCAGGCAATTCCATTCCATATGCCCGAAATCGTCCCAGCGCCTGACCCAATTCCCACGCGACACAGTCTGCTCAATCGCCTGAAGGATTGGGACGACCAGTCGAGCTGGCAGGAGTTCTTCGATATTTACTGGCGATTGATTTACAACGTGGCGATCAAAGCCGGCCTGTCCGACGCCGAGGCCCAGGAAGTCGTGCAGGAAACCGTGATCGGCGTGGCACGCAAGATTGGAGAGTTCAAAGCCGACCCATCACACGGATCGTTCAGCGCGTGGTTGATGCAGTTGACGCGCTGGCGGATTGCCGATCAATGGCGCAAGCGCGGGGCGATGGGTCAAACGATGGAAAACACTCCCGGCGGCACCGCGGCTTTCCATCCAACGGATACCGGTTCCACGGGCCCATTGGAGCGTATTCCCGATCCGATGGGTGCAGCACTCGACACGACCTGGCAACAGGAATGGGAAAAGCACTTAATGACCGAGGCACTGGAGCGCGTGAAGCAGCAGGTCAGCCCTCGCCAATTCCAAATGTTCGATCTGCACGTGCTCCAGCAACAGACCGTGCAGGCAACAGCCCGCCTCCTTCAGTCAAGTATGGCTTCGGTGTACATGGCCAAACACCGAGTGGGCCGTTTGCTGAAAAAGGAATTGAAAAAGCTCCAGCAAAACGACGAGTAATTCGGGAATAGCGAATACCATCCAGGCGGAACCCCCTGCCAGACACCGCTATCCGCAATAACCATTAGACTGCTTGTGTTGACTATAAGTTACACCCTGCTACTGTCGACCTTGTGACCCCAACCTCCCAAGGGCGCACCAACGCGGCGGATTCAGCCGCAGGATTCCACACCACCCATTGGACCGTGGTGCTGGCAGCTCGGGAGAATGACGGGGCCGCAGCGCGCACTGCATTGACCAACCTGTGCCAGACTTACTGGCTTCCGCTTTATACCTTCATCCGCCGCCAGGGCCTGAACCCGCATCAGGCCGAAGATCTTACCCAGGAATTCTTCTGTCAGTTCCTGGAACGTGAATCTTTGGCTTCTGTG
>DASUGI010000327.1:0-32047 GCA_036274115.1 Verrucomicrobiia bacterium | reverse complement strand
TTGAGTTTATTGGGCGCGAACCAACGGCTGCCGTACCAGCGCCGAATATTCTCCCGCACCTGCGTTTCGCTGATCTTGAACGGCAACAAACTCTCAGGACTAAACGCCTCCTTGATTTCCTCATACGGCACCAGCGCCGCGGAACCGCAAAAATTGCAGCGTTGCCCCACGCGCTCCGGATCAAACACCGAGATGGCCTGGCAACTCTGGCATTTGACGGATGTCTTCTTCGCCTGCCACCCGCGTTTGTCATCGGGAATCCCGCGAATCGCTGCAACCAGGTCATGCTCCTTGATGACCTGTTCGCCGGCCGCGTTCAGTTCCATCTGCGCGGGAGATGTCGTTCCGCAGAACGGACAGACGAGCGCTTGTTTTCCCGGATTCCATTCCGCCGCCGCACCGCAGGCGGGGCAGGAGAATTTCTTTTGAGCGATGGCTTCAGGCATCGGATCGAGTCAGAGGAATGATTGTCAGGGGAATGAAGCCAAATGAAATTCCTTCCGAAAAATTCCTCTGACAAGCATTCCCCTGACTATTTGGTGATGGTTTCATTTGTGCCGACCAAGTCGTCCCGCAGAACGGGCACTCCGCCGCCGCATCGCAAGCTGAACAGGCGAATTTCTTTTGAGCAATGGCTTCAGGCATCGGATTGAGTCAGAGGAATGATTGTCAGGGAAATGAAGCCAAACGAAATTGTTTCCGAAAAATTCCTCTGACGATCATTCCCCTGACTACTTGGTGATGGTTGTGAACTCGATTTGGTCATGATTCAAGTTGATCCATTGGATGGCACTCAGGTCTGTCAACGCCAGCAGCCGGCGCAGATGGGATTCGACAAAGCTCTGACTCTCTGTGTAGGCGGTAATGCGAAAGGCGATGCCCGGCACGTGGACAAGCATTCGTTGCCGCCCCAAATTCAGTCCGGCTCGTCGCAAATCAACCTGCCGTTCGACACTGATTGCTCCGCCAAGAAAATGAACGAGCGCCTCTTGATACAATGCGAAATCCAGAAACGCGCCCCAGTCCTGAAGCAAATCCAGCATTGTCTGTCTCAGAACTCCGCATCCGGGCGTCAAATCGTTCCACTGTTTTGTGACCGGTGTGAAACGACGGCAGTCCGCAGGCGTCAGACTGGTGGCGATAATCTTTCCCTGCACTTTCAGTGGGCGAAAATTCAGAAGTTTGCCGCGCGGCAATCCGAGCAGAAACAGGTAATTGAACAACTGCGTTTCGTGTTCTCCAACCAGGGCGGTGTTGGCCTTCAACTCGTAAAGAGCGCTATCCGCCACGAGATCGAGGTAATACTTCCTGGTGAAGTCCTGATGCGTGACCGTCACAGGAATTTCCGTGAGCACAGAGCGAAAGCCGTCAGTCAACAAGCGCGCCTTCAAGTCTGCCTGGTAAGCACACTCGTCGCAGAGGCGACCAAGTTCGTTCTGGCTGGCGTAGGCATGGCCCATCACGCGGTAGTCCAACGCTTCAAAAGCGGGTGCATCCAGCGGCTTGATTTGAGCTGGGCAGTGGATGGGCATGTGGTCAGCGGGTGGTGGAAGTTGTCAGGGGAATGTTGGTCAGGGGAATGGAGAAACGACTCTGCCAAAATCATTCCCCTGACAATCGTTCCTTTGACAACTCCGGTGCGCCACGCGGCAAGCCGGACAGGAGAATTGCTTTTTGGCGATGGCTTCAGGCATGTCTTTGCCTTTTGGCTTCACGTCGACGGTGTTCTTCAAACTCCGTAATCGTTTCGCAGGTCGAACCGATCAATCCAAATCCGTGAACGGAACGCCCGGTTAAATCTGGCAACGGCCAGCGCTGCGCCATAACCGGATCGTAGGATGGTGGATGCAGGCAGGGTTTAGCATTTGCAATGTAGAAATTGTAATCAGCAATATCTGAATTGAAGTCAAACACGCCGCAGACTCGTATGAAGAACAACAGCCAGCGTTGGTCGTAAAGGTGACGTGGTTGGATAATCTGCCCAATCCCTCCCCGTCTTTCGCCATTCCAGTCGAAAAAGCTATCGACTTTGAAATGAAAGGGGGACGGGACTTCAACATGAGTAGTGGCCGTGCTGTTGCTCCAGACGCCTTCTCCCTCGCCCCAGCCCCAGCCGTAAATCGGAAAGGCAAATACAATCTGATCCAAGTGCACCAGCACTGTGTCGCT
Organism: Verrucomicrobiia bacterium; assembly: GCA_036274115.1. Lineage (GTDB taxonomy): Bacteria > Verrucomicrobiota > Verrucomicrobiia > Limisphaerales > JADLHS01 > JADLHS01. Next base: position 29,878 of record DASUGI010000327.1, on the reverse strand, counting down.
TAACCTACATGACTCGGAGGCCTCGGCCATGAATCAGCTCTTCAAGAACTCATCCAATGCCCCGCGCGTCACGCGCCACGTCGAACCAATCTTTTTGCCCTTGAGTTCGCCGTTTTCGAGCGTGGCCAGCACGTCCGCATCGGTGACCCCGAGAACTTTTGCCACCTCGGCCACGCCGAGCAGTTCCGGCAATCCGCTCCCGCCGGGAACGGGCGGCGGCGCGGCACCGCCCGCCGCAGGCGTGGTTTGTTGTGCGCCCATGGCAGCCATCATTTGTTGGCCCATCGCCAGGCCGGCGCCGAGTTGCGCGGCGGTGTTGGCCATACCGCCACCGTCGCCGCCTTTGACCATGGCTTCGGCCATCTGGAACTTTACGTAGTCGTTCAGGTTGCCAATCGCCTGCATGCTGCTGCGTTTGTCGATCGCCTGCTCCACTTCTGGCGGGACGGACACGTTCTCCACAATGAAGCTGGTGATCTCGAGCCCGTATTTGACCACCACTTCCGGATTGATGATGGGCAACAGCGCCGCGCCGAGTTCACCATAACGCGCCGCCACATCGAGCACGGGTACTTTCGATGATGCCAGCGCATCAGTGAACACACTCACGATGCGGGAGCGCATGGTGTCCGCAAATTCATCCAAGCGAAATTGATGATCCGTGCCCGCCACTTCCTTGAGGAATGTTTTCACATCCACGACTTTGAAATCGAACGTGCCGTAGGCTCGCGCGCGCACGATCCCAAAATCCTGGTCACGCAGCATGATGGGATTGGCCGTGCCCCACTTGTTGCCGGTGAACAGGCGGGTGTTGACGAAATAAACGTCGGCCTTGAATGGCGATTCAAAGCCGTACTTCCAGCCCTTGAGCGTCGAGAGGATCGGAATGTTGTCCGTGGTCAGTGAGTATTTGCCCGGGCCAAACGTGTCGCCGAACTGGCCGAGATAAACGAACTGGGCCGTCTGCGATTCGCGCACGATGAGCTGCGCGCCGCGTTTGATTTCCTTGTCCTCGTCCGGGAAGCGCCATGAGATCGTGTCGCGCGAATCGTCCTGCCACTGGATGATTTCCAGGAACTGCGTTTTGAGATAATCCATCAGACCCATAATTGCCTTTCGTTAATTTGGCGCATCATTATCCCAAGCCGCGAAACTGGGAAGTACAATTTGCCGGAGCATGTGTAACCGTGAGTTAACCGGGGATGCGAGAGCGCTCCAATCCGGGATTTGAATGAAGTTGTGTTTTTATAATTGTGTTGTCGCGCGGCGTGTTGTCTATATCGGCCCATGACTCTTGGGACGCGAACGAACCCTGGGGCAATCCAGAAGTGAACGGGAAATACGACTGTCCGAATTGCAGCGGACCGGTGACGTTTCAATCCAGCATCGCAGTCTTTGCGGTGTGTCCGCACTGCCGCTCGATGGTGGTGCGGCACGATGTGAATGTGGAGGCGATCGGCAAGATGGCCCAATTGCCGCCGGATCTCAGCCCGTTGCAAATCGGCACGCGGGGCCTTTTCGAGAAACGCGACTTCACGATCCTCGGGCGCATCCGCGTGGTGTACGACGAAGGAAGTTGGAACGAATGGTACGCCTGCTTCGGCGATAATAACTTCGGTTGGGTGGCGGAGGCGCAGGGTTTCTTCATGGTCAGTTTTGAGTATGCGCCGGCCGCGGACTTTCCGAAAGGTGCGGCAATGGCCTCCGGTGCCAGCGTCAAGATTGCGGGAGAACCGTTCCTGGTGATGGATCGACGCGAGACAACGATTCTCGGCGCTGAAGGCGAGCTGCCGTTTTCCGCACCGGCAGGCCGCACGGCGACCAGCGTGGACCTCATGGGAGCAAACCACCGGTTTGCTTGCGCTGAATTTTCATCGGAGGGAACGCGGTTGTTCGTCGGCAATTACGCACGCTTCGACGATTTGCAATTCACCAATCTCCGCAAAGTGCCGGGTTGGGACGACGAAGCCATGGAGCCCGCCCATCATGAGACCTCGACGCTGCAGTGTCCGAAATGCGGCGGCGCGGTGGCGTTGCGCGCCGCAGGGTTCACGATGTCGGCGGCGTGCGATTCGTGCGGTTCGTTCATTGACACCGCCACGCCGGAATTGAAACTGATCCGCCGCGCGCACGGACAACAGCGCATCCAACCCGTGCTGCCGCTGGGACGGCGTGGCGTTCTATTTGGTGTCAATTACGAGGTCATCGGATTCCAATGCGTCAAAGACGAATACGTCAGTTGGACGGAATACCTGCTGTTCAACCCGTGGCAAGGCTTTGCGTGGCTCGTGACCTATAACGGCCACTGGAGTTTCGTCCGACGGTTGCTGGATACGCCGACGGTGAGCGAGGGAATTTTTCATCGGTCCGTGGCGCACGCCAAGTTCAAAGGCGATTCCTACCGGATCTTCGCCACCGGAACGGTGCAGACGAACTATGTCGCCGGCGAGTTCTATTGGAAGATTGGCGTGGGCATGCCGGCGCATGTGACGGACTTCGTCCATCCGCCGCACATCCTGTCGCGCGAAGCTTATCCGCAGTCGGGCGAGCAAACCTGGTCGCACGGCGAATACGTGGACCATGAGCTGGTGGAGCAAGCGTTCGGCCTGGAGCAACCTTTGAATGATCCGGTTGGCATTTATCTGAACCAGCCGAATCCCCACGCGGAAAAGGCACGGCAGTTGAAATGGATTACGCCGTTGCTCGTCGCCATCCTGGTCGCCATTCAATTGATTTCCGTCAATCGGGCGGCGCGGCAGCAAGTGCTGGATTTCACCTACAATTATCAGGCTGGTGTGACCAATCCGGCCGCCGTGACTCCGCCTTTTGAAATCACCGGAGGCAATCAGACGCTCGAAATCCGGTTGCATGCACCCGTGGACAATAATTGGTTGGAGGTGGGGCTTGATCTGGTGAACGCGGAAACGCAACAAGCCGTCGCCTCGCTCGAACAAGGCATCGAGTATTATCACGGTTATGAAGGCGGCGAAAGCTGGAGTGAGGGCCGACAAACTCGACGTCGCCTCATTCCCGCCGTTAAACCCGGCAAATATTATTTCACCGTGGAAGCATCCGGCGACCCGATGATCACACAAATGCCATTCACGCTGACGGTGGTGCGCGACGTCGTGGGCTGGTCCAACTTTTTCATCGCCTTCGCCCTGGTGCTCATCTATCCGATTTACTGCGGCTGGCGGGCGTCGATGTTTGAACGCCAGCGTTGGATGGACAGTGATTATTCACCGTATGGTTCGTCGAGCGACGACGACTGAAATCCGAACATGAAAATCCGCAATCCCATCTATCTCCCTTTTGCCGTGGTCATTGTTATTTTCCTGGCTTTGGCGAATCACAACGGCTGGAGTCTGGTCCAGGCGCTGGCCAGTCGTACCTGGCAAAACTCAAATCCAAGCACTCAACACAAATGAAACTATGAACTGGTTGTCTCTGCTTAACTCCCTCGTCTATTCCGTCCTTGGAGTGGTCGTGTTCTACGTCACTTTTGTCATCGTTGACCGGCTCACGCCTTATGACCTTTGGAAGGAACTGGTGAAGGAAAAAAACATCGCGCTCGCCATCGTTGTCGGCGCGATGTCCCTCGGCATCTGCATCATCATCGCTGCGGCCATCCACGGCTGAGCGGATTGCGTTGCCATGTCTGATCGCCGCATCAAATACCTGCTGCTCGGGTCCGTATTCGTCATCGCGACGTGCGGGCTGATCTACGAACTGATTGCCGGAACGCTTGCCAGCTATTTGTTGGGCGATTCCGTCACGCAATTTTCCACCATCATCGGCACCTATCTCTTCGCGATGGGTATCGGTTCTTATTTGTCGAAATTCATCGCTCGCCACGAAGTAACCGTTTTCATTCAGGTTGAGATCCTCGTGGGCCTCATTGGCGGTTGTTCCGCGGGGCTGCTGTTTGTGTTGTTTGCCGAGGTCCATTCGTTTCGCGTGTTGCTCTATTCCGTCGTCACCATCATCGGTGTGCTGGTGGGTTTGGAAATCCCATTGCTATTGCGCATTCTCAAGGACCGGCTGGAATTCAAGGAACTCGTGTCGCAGGTGTTCACGTTCGATTACATCGGCGCGTTGCTGGCGTCGCTGCTCTTTCCGCTGGTGCTGGTGCCGCGTCTGGGATTGGTGCGCTCCAGCTTCCTGTTCGGCGCTTTGAATGTGCTGGTGGCGCTGGCTACGTTGCGCCTGTTGAAACGTTTTGTGGGGCGGGCGCGTTCCTTGCAGGCGGCAGGCAGTATGATTCTGGTGGGATTGATTCTGGGGTTTGCGTTTTCCGACCGTTTGACCGCCTGGGCAGAGAAATCGGCTTATGTGGACAATATCATCTTTGCTCGTTCCACTCCCTATCAGCGCATCGTCCTGACGCGCGACGCCAACGATCTGCGGCTGTATCTCAATGCCAATCTGCAATTCAGCTCGCGGGACGAGTATCGCTATCACGAAGCGCTCGTGCATCCCGGCCTGGCACGACTGGCTGAACCGCGCGATGTGTTGGTGCTCGGGGGCGGCGACGGCCTGGCCGTCCGGGAAGTGCTCAAATATCCGTCAGTAACCAATGTCGTCCTCGTGGACCTCGATCCGGAAATAACAACCCTCTTTGCCACGCAGGAACTCTTGGTGCGCCTGAACGAAGGCGCCCTGCGCTCACCGCGGGTGCGCGTCGTCAACGCTGATGCCTTCACGTGGTTGCAGGCGAACACGAACCGCTTTGATTTCGTCGTTGTGGATTTTCCCGATCCGTCCAATTTCTCGCTCGGCAAACTCTACACCACTGCGTTTTATGCGCGGTTGCAGACGGCGCTGCGTCCGCACGCCGCTTTCGCCGTGCAATGCACGTCACCGTGGGTCGCCCGCAAATCGTTCTGGTGCGTGGACGAAACCCTGCGCGTCAGCGGATTTCGCACCGAACCGTATCACCTCTACGTGCCGTCATTCGGTGAATGGGGCTTTATTCTCGCCTCGTTTGAACCGCTTCCCCAAAGCTTGAAGCTGCCCGATGGCCTGAAGTTTGTGTCCGAGGCCAGCACCCGCGACATGTTTCATTTCCCGCCTGACATGGGGCCAATCAAAGTCGAGCCCAACCGGCTCAACAACCAGATGCTCGTGCGCTACTTCGAGGCCGAGTGGGCCAACTATGTTCACTGAATGAAGCGCTCCGCAAAATCAACAGCTCGGGCCACGCTCTCGCGCCGCGCGTTTGTCGCCGGCACCGCGGCAACGGTGGGCCTGCTTTGCGCCGCTCCATACATTTCAAAACGTAGTCGCCGCCGATTCACTGGCGGCATCGTGGGCGGCAATTCAACGTTGGGGCATGCGCTGCGTGATGGTCAGTTGCCGCCTCCCGCGCAAACCGCTGATGTTGGCATTGTCATTGTTGGCGGTGGTATTAGCGGCTTGTCGGCGGCACGACAACTGTGGCGGCGTGGGTTCAAGGACTTTGTCGTACTGGAATTAGAAAACCGGCCTGGAGGGAACGCCATCAGCGGCCGGAACGAAGTCTCGGCTTTTCCATGGGCCGCGCACTACGTCCCGATCGCCAGCTCGGACACGGTTGAGGTCACCAAGCTCTTTGAGGAACTTGGGGTCATTCGTGGACACGATGACGCGGGACGGCCGATCTATCACGAAGAGTATCTCTGCGCGGATCCGATGGAGCGACTCTTCACCCATGGTCGCTGGCAGGAAGGGATTGTACCGCAAGTCGGCCTCAGCGCTGCCGAGCAAGAGGTGCAGGACTCGTTTTTTGCCGAGATGCGCCGGCTGAAAGATGCGCGGGGTAAGGATGGGCGTCGGGCGTTCGCGATTCCGCTGGATGCCAGTTCGCAGGACGAGGAGTTCCGGCGACTGGATAAAATCACCATGGCCGATTACCTGCGTGAGAACGGGTGGTTCGATGCCGCGACATTGCGCTGGTATGTGGATTACTGCTGTCGTGATGATTACGGGGCGGGCATTGATAAAGTTTCCGCCTGGGCGGGCGTTCATTATTTCGCATCGCGCAACGCTGTTGCAGCCAATGCAGCCGGCGATGCCGTAGTGACCTGGCCCGAGGGCAACGGCTGGTTTGTAGAGCAACTACAAGCCCCGTTCGCCTCGCACATTCACAACTCGTGCGCGGTTTGGAACATAGAACCGGAAGGCCCGCGGGTGCTGGTGGATTATTACGATGCCGCAAATAAGCAGAGTTATCGGTTGCGTGCCCAGGGCGTGGTTTGGGCCGGACCGCAATTCGTAGCGCAACGGGTGATTCGACCGTTGCGCGAGCAGCGGGCCAATCCTGGGGTCGTCTATTCGCCCTGGATGGTCGCCAATCTCACGCTGGACGCGCTTCCGGCGGGACGAGGCATGGACCTGGCCTGGGACAACGTGATTTACGACAGTCCTTCGCTCGGCTACGTCGTGGCGACGCATCAAAATCTCCAAACCGTGCCTCGCCGGACCGTGCTCACTTATTATCAACCCCTGGATGAGGACGAACCGGCTGTCGCCCGGCAAAAAGCATGGAGCCGCTCTTACCACGAGTGGTGTGAGATGATTTTGAGCGATCTCGCGAAGGCGCATCCTGACATTGGTGATCGCGTAACCAATCTGGATGTGTGGCTTTGGGGACATGCCATGGCGCGGCCCGTGCCGGGATTCATTTGGGGAGCCGCGCGCGCGGAAATGCGCCAGCCGTGCGGCAACGTCGTCTTCGCCCATTCCGATCTGAGCGGGCTTTCGATTTTTGAAGAAGCCTACACGCACGGCGTTCGAGCGGCGGATGCGTTGTTGCACACTTTGTCCCCGACTTGAATCATGCGAGCTCTTGGCCAACATACTCTGCTGGAATTTTACGACTGTGACCCGGCGTATTTGAAACGCGCCCGGGAAACCAAAAAGCTGCTCTGCGCCGCCGTGACTTCGGGTGGCGGGACGATTGTCAAAGCGGTCTTCCACAACTTCAGTCCCTATGGCGTGAGCGGCGTGGTGGTGATTACCGAATCGCATGTGACAATCCATACCTGGCCCGAGCACGGTTATGCCGCGGTGGATATTTTTTCTTGCAGTCCCAAACTCAAACATGCCGTCATTCGGCGCGAATTGAAGCAGTTGCTTTCCGCGCGCATGGTGATTGCAAAAACCTTCCGACGCGGTTTTCCGCCGGTGAAAGCGAATCGCCCGCATCGTCGTTAATCAGATCAAGCTTATGGCAGCAATCTCTCTTCATTGTCCCAACTGCGGCGCGGCCGCATCTTCGGATGCGACGCGCTGTGCACATTGCAACTCCAGGCTGGCGACCATGTCGTGTCCGTCCTGCTTCGGCATGATTTTTCAAGGCGCCAAATTCTGCTCGCACTGCGGAGCTCCGGCGAATCGCGCGCTGGCGGATTCGAACAAGGTGATTCCTTGCCCGCGTTGCCGGGTTAACACTCAGCCGGTGCTGATTGGAAAGAACACACTGCGCGAATGTTTGAAATGCGAAGGCGTCTGGGCGGACGCGGAGACGCTGCACTACATTTGCACCGACCGCGAACAACAGGCTGCCGTGCTGGGCGCGGCCATGACGATCGAACCGCAGCAGAAGGCAAAGTGGGAGGAAGTGCGCTACGTCCCCTGCCCCATTTGCAAGCAACTGATGCATCGCGTGAACTTTGCCAAATGTTCGACCGTCATCGTCGATGTTTGCAAACCGCACGGCACGTGGTTCGACAAGGAAGAGTTGCGCCGCGTGGTGGAATTCATCCGAGCGGGTGGCTTTGACAAAGCGCGCGCCATGGAGATTGCCGAACTCAAGCGCCAACGCCGCCAACTCGAAACCAGCGCTCGTTCTGCCGGAGCCATCGAGCCACGCATTTATTCGTCGCGAACCACCAGTTTGGGTGACGGCTTGTTTGAGTTCGGGATCGAATCCGTGGTGGACGCAATCGCGGGCTCGCTCTTCGACGGCTTCTAGCCTTCAGGCGCGCGCCCGAGGCGCAATGCCGGCGCTGCGTCCGAGTTCGCGGTGAATGCGCGCGACCCGTTCGACCTGTCCCTTCGCGGCGAATCGCTCGTAGAATCCTTCGTTGCGGAACTCGCGCATTCGTTCCGCCCAGGGCGACAGGCGTTCACGCCACCGCGCCACGCGACCTTCCTCGGTTTCGCCTGAATCTGCGGCAGTCAAATCCGAGCAGACGCGCATCATCGCTTTAAGCGTCACCGGCTTGGTCACCATGTAATCGGGATTGCCCCAGGCTTCGCCCCACACCTCCGCCGCAGCCTTGAGATAGTCGCGCGCCATCGCGTAGTAACGAGCCGCCGCGCGTTTGTCCGTGCCCTCCTTCTGAATCTTTGACCACGCCTGTTTCACCCAACGATGCACTTCGTTGAACAGTTCGGCCTGCAGAATCCATTTCTCCTGTTTGCTGCGCCCGCCGAGGCGATTGATGCGATAACGCAGCGGACTATCGCCCTCGCTGTAAAGCATCTGCACGATGTGGGCGGCAAACCGGCGGTCCGGTTCAGCCCAGGACACGCGCTCGTAGAGATCAACCAGATGACTCTTGTTGATCCGCGTCGGAGTGGAGTTAATGATGACAAACATTTCCGTGGCGAAGTCTTCGCTCCGCCCGTCGAAGATAATGCACGGCACGTTGATGTTCTTTGCTTCGTCCGGATGCGTTCGCTCATAGAACAACAGCGCCGCCAATCGATGCTGCCCATCGATGATGAGATACTGCTCCTCGGGAGCTTGCAGCCGGCCAACGCCATTGCCGTCGCCCGAGGCGTCAAAGCGTAGTTTTTGAGGCGTAAACAGCAGAACCGTTCCGGGAATGGGCGGCTGGTTGATTGCCGTTTCGTAGAAATTGCGAATGGCCTTCACTTTGGATTGCGAAAGCTGGCGCTGGAACGCCTTCTCACTGCGTTCGACCTTGGCAATGAACTGTGCGACGTCATCTTCCTCGGGAGCATCAGCCGGTTTAATTTCCCCACCTTCTTCATCGTAAAAGCGGCTGCTGAAGCGCACCTGGGTCAGGAGTTGTTCGGATGGGCACGAAGCAAAATAGAAGACAGCATCCTTCTGGCGAATTTGTGTGGCGATCATTCTAGTCCTTTGGTTGAGCCATTGGGCTCAGCATAAGCCCCGGGTTATAAAAGACAAGGGGCGACAAACCATCAGATCTGCTCTTCACTGAAACCCTCATTTTGGCCTGAAAGTGTATAAAGATGTCCCAAGACTACGTAGAGTACTCTACGGATTTAAGTTCTAATGGCTTGGGTTTTAACGCACTTGAACGTGATTAAAATGAACAGGATGAGCCAAGGTTCGATAGCCGCAGCACTTACTGCCTTCTCCCTTTTGTTGTCTAATGGAACGTCACATGGCGCCTTCGTCGATTACTCAGCTAGCTACTCGGGTACGGATACCCTTAGCACTTTCGGTGTCACTTGGGATACGAAGACAGGAGCTACCGTAGCTGGCGCCATTCTTTTGACCAAAAGCTCGGGAGACGCCAGCATGCCGGGCAGCTTCTTAACGGTCTGCCTGGACATCGGCGGCACATTGCTGATGAACCGAACCTACGGCTACTCAGCCTCCACACCCTTCGCGGGACAAAGCGGAATTAATCCGTTATGGGGCTCAGGTAACGCAGATGGTTTAAAGAACAGCGCAAATGCCATGGCCGCAATCCAGGCCGCTGCCAATCTTTTTTACACTCACAGCAGTGTCCTGAGCAGCGGAACTTCAACGGAGCGGGCCGCGCTTCAACTGGCAGTTTGGGAAGCGCTCTACGATACGGCTGCTGGCAGCCAAACCTACGGGTTGAGTGATGGCAGGTTTCAAATCACTTCCGGAAACGCAGCCGCTATTACTCTGGCCTCAACCTGGCTCAGCGCGGTGGACCCCAACGCCCTCTATGTGGGTTATTTGCTGAAACCTGACCCAAGCCAACAGTATGGAACTGATGGGCAGGAATTCTTCTTTAACGTCTCGCCCGTACCGGAAGCCAGCACCGTCATCGCCGGCGCCTTGCTCCTGCTTCCTTTTGCGGCTTCGACCGTGCGGGCCCTGCGCAAGTCGAACGCTGCGAAGAGTTGAACTTCCTGGATCAGCTTCGGAAGCCAGATTGAGGAGAAAGATTCAGAAGAAGTCTTCTGGCCGCTCCTGGTCGCTCCTTTTCGACTCCTCAAGGTAGCAAACCAACTCGGTAGAACCGTTGCGTTTCCGGGCCGACGTTCGGCAAGAGTGTCATCGTCGAGTTTGTAGCCGTCAGCGTCGCAATCCAATCAGTCCAGGTAATGTCATTCAAATTGGTTTTGTATTGCACCTGGTAATTCCGGCCTACCGTTGCGTTCCAAGTCAGGACCGCTGAGTTCCCGGCTTGCGTAAGCGTCTGAACGATCGGCAACGAAACGGCCGGGAAGCTGATGCGATAAACTGTTCCCAGCCCGTGGGCGCCGCCGTTGGCGGTCGTGCCGTACAGCGACCCATCCGATCCTCGCACCAAACCTGCATAGGGATTGCGGCCATTACTCGAGTCGAATGCAACCAGCGTGGTGAGTACGCCATTGGTAGTAATCTGAAACACCGTACCAAAAAGGTTAGGACCGCCCTGCGCCGCTGCACCGTAAAAGCTCCCATCGCCGCCATCGGTCATTCCAGCAAAAGGCGCTGCGCCGTTGGTTCCAACGAACGAAATCAGCGTGGTGAGATTTCCACTTGCGGTAACTCGAAACACCGTGCCCTGATTACTCGTTCCGCCGCTGGTTGTCGTCCCATAGAAATGACCGTCCGCGCCCTGAATGAGACCGCCGCGCGGAAGCGCACCATTAGTCCCGTAGAACGACGCGATCGTCGATAGCACTCCGGCGCTACTTATCTTGAACACACTGCCGAGACCGGCGTCACCACCCAGCTCTGACGTGCCATAGTAATTTTCGTCGGCTCCACGACGCAAGGGGCCGTAGGGATATGCTCCGTTTGTATTTGCCAAGGAAATCAGCGGCGTGAAAACACTATTCGTCGTGACTTGAAACACGACGCCATAGCCTGGCGAGGAGTTCGTTCCACCGTAGTAGGTTGTGCCGTAAAGGTCTCCGTTGTCACCCGTCGCCAAAGCGGCTTGCGGATTGGCACCGTTGGTTCCGTGAAATGAAACTAAGGTGCTAAGCGTGCCATTGGTTGTGATTTTAAAAATCGTCCCAAGATCGCTGACGCCCCCGGCAAAGGTCGTTCCAAAAAGCGATGGGTCTTCCCCAGCCTGCTGAATCAGTCCTGCTTTGGGAAATGCGCCATTCGTCCTGGAAAAAGAAGCCAGTGAGCTCAAGTCACCCCCTCCTGGCGAAATACGAAAGACCGTCCCCAGGTTGCTCGTACCTCCTCCCGTAGTCGTGCCATAAAGAAAGCCATCGGCGCCCAGCAACAAACTCGCCTCGGGATTAGCCCCATTCGTTCCGCCAAACGAAGCCAACGTGGTTAAGACCACTGAAGCATTTGCGCCGGTCACCGCGAATAAAGACACGAGCAACGGAAGGATTTTTACGCATCTGATTGTCGACATGACCGCGAGAGTTCTAAACTCGAAATCACATCCGTGCAAGCAGTATAGCTGTCGTAAACATGATTTTAACCTGGTAAGCCAGCACCGCTTCGCCATCGAGTATCGTTCGAAGGTTTAGCCTGCATCTTTGCCCTGGGGTCTACTACCGAGCAACGTCAGCTTCTCGGTTATGTCACCTTGACTCGCTTTCATTCTAACTCCGGACGCAACCGAAAGAAACGATGCGGGGAATCGGGGTGGTACGGCAAGTCGTAGACAACCAGCTGTTCTTGCGCGCAGTTCGTGATGCAGAGGACGTCCCAGCGTTGAAAGTCTTGCGTTGTTTCGATTTGGTAGCTGACATCTGCTTGCCCCATGAAGCTTAGCCGCAATACGGGATTGGTGCTGGTGAGATTCACGTGCTGCAATTGCAGCCGGTTCGTCAGGGTCAGGGTGGGAATTGTCCGCGGGCGGGAATATTGAATCTGGTTTGACCAGGGACTTTCCTCGCCACTTGCGTCGTAGCCCGCGACCGCAAAATGATAGGTGAGCCGGCGCTGAAAGCCCACCAGTGTGACATTGGTCACGTTACCCAGGTCGACGCGATTGGTGCAGCTATCAGCACTTAATCCCCAGTAAAGCGCGTAACCGATGACTTCCGGCGAAGGGCTTGGTCTCCAGACGATGGTCAGGGTATTTGCCTGTCGGGTTGCGCGCGCCGGAGTCTCGCGGCGAATTTGAGCGTGGCTCCATTCGCTGCCAAGCATCAGAATCACCAACACCCATCCCAGGTTAAACCGTGCAACTGACATAGACAGGCGATGCGGCACGAACACGCACCGGGGAAATCAGTGTTGCGAGTTATGAGCCGTCGCAGGGCTCTTGTCAACCCCTGGTTGCAGCCGCCACAGTTGCCAAGGTGGCATCGCTCCGTCACACTGGGCGTGGATGAGCAAAGCGTTTTACATCACCACTGCCATTGATTACGTCAACGGTCAGCCGCACCTCGGTCATGCCTATGAAAAGATCATCACCGACGTAATCGCGCGCGCGCGGCGGAGCCTGGGGCAAGAGGTTTTCTTTCTCACCGGTCTCGACGAACATGGCCAAAAGGTGCAGCAAGCCGCTCAGGCCGAGGGTAAAACACCGCAAGCTTATTGCGACGAACTCGCCGCCGACTGGCAGGCCTTCGCGCAGAAGCTTGAACTCACCAACAACGACTTCGTCCGCACGACCAGCGCGCGGCACAAGGAATTTGTCCAAGCGATCCTCTCCAGGCTTCATGTGGCTGGAGAATTCTACCAAAAGACCTACGAAGGATTTTATTCCACCAGGGAAGAAACGTTCCTGACCGATAAAGATCGTCGGCCCGATGGCACGTTTGATCCTTCCTACGGCGAAGTGATCGAACTTTCCGAGAGCAACTACTGGTTCAAGCTCGGACCGCACCAGCAATGGCTGATCGATTACATCGAGGCGAATCCGTCATTTATTCAACCAGATCATCGCCGCAACGAAGTGCTCGGCTTCCTTAAAAACAACGAGCTTGAAGACCTCTGCATCTCGCGCCCGGCATCGCGCTTGAACTGGGGCATTCCCCTGCCCTTCGACAAAGACTACGTCACCTACGTCTGGTTTGACGCGCTGGTGAACTACATCACCATTCCGGCCGCATACGGTGATAAAGCGGTCCTCGCGACCACCACAGGCTATCAACCCTCAACGCTCAACGCTCAACTTTCCCTCTGGCCCGCAGATGTTCACATCATCGGCAAGGACATCTTAAAATTCCACGCCGTCTATTGGCCCATCATGCTCAAGGCAATGGGTCTGCCCTTGCCGAAACAAATTCTCGCGCACGGCTGGTGGCAAAAGGACGGTGAAAAAATCAGCAAGAGCACGGGCAACATTGTTGACCCAATCGCTGTCATCAATGAATGGGGACTGGATGCGTTCCGCTTCTACGTGGTGCGTGAACTTGCCATCGGCCCGGACGGCAACTGGACCGATGCCGGCTTCAAGTCGCGCTACCAGGCCGAACTCGCCAATGGTCTCGGCAACCTCGTGAATCGCTCGCTCTCAATGCTGAAGCGTTATCGCAACGGCATCGTCCCCGCGCGCCACGACGAACTCGCACCCGACGCGGCTAAAGCCATTGCTGAGACGCGCGCGTTGCTGGAAAATAATGAACTCCAGGCGGCCTTGCAGAGCATCTGGTCGCTCATCACGCGTGCCAATCAATACGTGGATCAAACTGCACCATTCAAACTGGCAAAAGACCCGGCCCAGGCGCAGCGGCTCGATGAGGTGCTCTACAATCTGGTGGAAACGTGCCGGACTCTTGCGGTGTTGCTCTGGCCGTTCTTGCCCGGCACTGCCGGAAAGATTTACACGCAACTCGGATTGCTCGGCGCACCAGAGAAATTTGATACGTCAGGCTGGGGCGGCCTGCCCGCCGGCCACGCCATCGGCGAGCCTGCGCCATTGTTCCCGCGGAAGGACCTTTGATCCTCGCCTTATCCGATGCATCGGCGCGCCAAGGGAACTTTCAAAGAGGTCCGGGCAACCGCTTGGTTCACGCAGGGAAACCTGACGGATAAACGGGTGGCCTGATTTGAAGTTTGGAGTTCCGCTTTACGCGGCACCGGGGAACTCCAACGAAATCAGGACATAGCTCGGACCCCGGACGCTTCGACAATTCTCAAACCTCGCGCTAGATTGGAGCGGGTTTATGGACACGGCGGTGGCAAAAACCAAATCGACCCCGGGCCGGGTCACGCGTTACACCGGTGAGGTTGTTTACATCTACGCGTTTGATGTGGCCTACGACACCGCACGCAAACCCATTCCCACTTTGCTCGGCCAGCCGGTGGCCCAATTTGCCGTCGATTCCAGCAAACGCAGTCCGCGTCAGCTGTTTTTCTACAAGCCACAGATGGTTCGGCTTTCGCCCCTGGAGCGCATTGGGCCGCTCGGTCCGGTGCGAGTCGAGATCGCAATCAAACTTCTGCCCGTCGGCGCCATCAGCATCACGGTGCGTGTGCCGTTCGCCGCCAATCATGTCGAGGAACTCATCGCATTCCATGATCTGCAATTCAGCAATGGCTCGTTGCACGACGAAGTTCGCCGCATTGCCCAGGAAGTGGTAACGGAACTCAAAAGCCACCTCGTTCGTCCCCAATTCCAACTGCTCGAAGAGGAGGCTTACACCGTTTTCTGTATCGCTTCGCCACTCAATACGCAGGACGGACTACCCATCACGGCCGAAGCCTGGTTTCAATCGCATCGCCGACAAGTCGCCGCCTTGCTGACACAGGAATCCGCCATCGAGCGCCTTTCCAAGCAGGAATCCGAGGAATCCACCGCGCGCTATCTCAGCTATTACGACACGGACCTGGTGGTCATCGACTGGGACGCCGCCCTGCTCATCGACGAACCGAAGGATTTCGATGAAACGCTCTACATCATGGAACTGGCCAATCTTCAGCTCGCTGAACTCGAGGCCTACGACCGCTTGCTGGATGACGCGCTCGAACGTTCCTATCGCGACCTCGGGGAGCGCCCCCTGCGTTCCCGCGGCGACATCCTTCGCGAACTGCGGGAAATCCGCATCGACATGGCGCGCCTGAACGATGAATTGTCCAACACCACCAAGTTCTTTGGCGACTGGCATCTCGCGCGCATCTACGAGCGCATTGCGACGCGCTTTCATCTCAGCGACTGGCATCGCACCATCGATGGAAAGCTCAAGACACTCGACGACCTCTACCAAATCCTGAAGCACGACCAGACCAACCGCTGGATGGTCATCCTCGAAGCCACCATCGTCCTGTTGTTCATCATCGATCTGATCATCCTCTTCCTGGGCCTGGAGCGTCACTAACCCCCCTTGTTCTTAATCTTAATCTGCCGTTCACCTTGGGGAGATTAAGAGTAAGATTAGGATTAAGAGTAAGACGGTATCCACCCGCTTCAAACTTGCCGTCAGCCAAATTCCCTCCTAAACCAATCCCGTCTATGGCCACCATCCCCAGAGTCCTTCCCAAATCCATCATCATCGGCGCGTTTCTAATTGGCCTGCTCTCCTCCGTCGCATTTCGCGCCATCATTCTGTTGCAGAAATACAGTCCGGGTTGGGTGCGACCCGTCTGGTATTTCGGTGTGCTCGGCTACATGCTCTTCTTCATCTACCGTTATTACATCTCACACCGACGCAAGCACGCCATCGAACAAACCAACATCATCGAAAAAATCCGCGGCGGCGAAACCCTCAATTCAGACGACCGCGACGCCGCGTTGTATCTGCTGAATTCAGTTCGCAAATCGCAGGAAGACTGGAACTATCTCGCCATCTTCGTGCTCTCTATTGTTGCCATCGCACTGGATTGGTTGTTGCCCGGAAAATGACCGCGGGGGAAGAACATCCGGTCTGACCCCGATTGGCTTCGCGTCACGTAAAGTTGACAAGAGGAGGAGATCCCGGCAACTCAGTATTTTCCCTTGTTTGCAGATTTAGCATCTGTTAAGGCACTGGCCGTCAGCCAAGAAAACCCAGCAGTCGCTCCAACAAAACAGCCAGCAGCATTGATCATGGGGGTGGCGGCGGTGGCGGCGGCTCCAAGGCGCAGGATCATAACTCCAGTCGTTCCAACAAGACGGCGAGTGGGATTGATCTGAACGGCGGAGGCGGTGGTGGTGGCAGCGGCGGCAGCCTCAGAGTGAGTGTCTTGTTCAACCCCAGAGAATACAGCATCTCCAAGCTCACCCGCCCCGTACTCGACGAGTACTTCGAGAAAGGTGACAAGCCGACTCAAGCCCGCTTCAGCACCATCAGCAACGTACTGAAAACGAAGCACGACACTGCGAAAAACTCGGTCGGCAACATCCGCTAAAGCGAAGACGCGAACCACCGGATTTGTTTCACAACCACCCGTCTGTCCTGAAAGGGATAGAATTAGAACGTGAATAGCGTCCCTGGGTTCTACCCGCAGCTATTCCTGCCCATGCTGCTGGCGATGATGTCGGCGCTTCAGCAACACCACCAACAACAAACCCGAAACGACCATGGCCACCCCGATCGCACCAAGCAACCGCCAGGAACTTCCGTGAGGCGTTCTTAAAATCGCCCGCTCAGCAGCAGACGCAGAATACAAGGCGGCAAGCTCCTTTCCGCCCAGCGCGCGACCGAACACTTTTAGATTTGCTGCGTAGCCATAATACACCGAGCCGTTGGAATAATTTGAAAATGAGAATTCCCGATCCTCGGTTTCGGCCTTCGCACCGATTATGTCCAACTTGAAATTGTCCGGCAGCGTAATGGTCTCCAGCAACCGGCCATCGAGCATGGTGATAATCTTCTTCCGCTTCAGGTCGACCGAACACACCAAATTGTGCCAGCGCTTTGGCGACACCGTAGCACCGGCGAAGCGATGCGTGGTATCCTGATTGTTGAGCGTGAGTTGGAGCGCATTGCCCTGGCAACTGAAACCCAGCCAACGATACGATGTTCCGCCCACCAGGATCGTGGAGTTGTCGCTACGATCCAGTTCCAACCATTGCGAATACCGGCCCCTGGTCAATGAATCAAACCTGCGCTCCACGGCGTTGAGGGATCGATGAGGCCGGAAGGTCAGTGGCCAAAAGTCCACTGACACGGTAAACGACTCATATTGAAGCCTCGGTATGGGGAAGACCGCCCGAAACCCTTTCGAAGTGCCACTGTGATCGTAATGACCATTCAAAAACAACACTCCATTAGAAATCGAAGCATTCCGCAACGTCGCCGGCGGATTCAAACCTGGCGCGTCCACACCATCGATACTGAGGGGAAAGTGAGCGATCAAATCATTGGTGGGACTGGCCCGCGCCGTTAACGCCAGCAGGAAAACTCCCAACCAGAGGGATTTCATCGGCGCGAAACGTAACTCCAATCACGGTCTCAATCAAATCAAACCCTCCGCGCTCAACGCCCACCCAGCATGCCAATCAAGGACGCGCGGCGGTCTTCGGGCAGTTTCATGCCTTCGATCACCTTCCGGGCGGTGGCCCGCTCGGTTTCGGAGAGTGCGGCCAATTGCGAGGCGGTCTGCGCATCCCAGGCCATGGCCCGAACTGCGCCTTCAAAGTAGGGCTGCCGTCGCGGGTCATTTGGAGGCAGGTCGTTCAACCATTTCATGGCGGCCGCGGGCTGCGAGCGCCGCCACTCTGCGAAGGCATCGGCCCCGGCACCCACGCCGCGATCACCCGGCAGTTGACTCGCCCACTCAATCCCCTCCACGGGATTCCGGCGCGCGATTTCGCGGGCCACGATGCTGTAAGGGTTCGCGGAAAATTGCACGTCGCTGGACGCAAGGAACGCTGCCATGCCTTTGGGATCGCACGTTCCCCAGGTCCATTGAATCTCGTTCACGACACGCCGGGCGCTTTCCGGGTCAAGCGCCGCCAGCCACGCAACCGCTGCGGGGTCGCTCGGCTTATCTTCGCCCAAGCGATCCGGAAACCATTTTTTCCCCACCGCCGCCGCAGCTTCAGCGCGGGCGGACGATGGATTAAGCGAGGCAACGAGAGCCGCGGCGGCAACAACATCCCTTTCGGCGGCGCCTTTCATGACCCCGCCTACCGCTTCCGCCAGGCCGCTACCAGTTAAATTCGCTTCGCACCAGGTCAACGCACTGTTGGCATCCTGTTTAGCCCAGGACTCGACGAACGATGCGCTCAGACTGTTGCGCGTGGAAGCATTAGCGGCAGCAAGCCAATTGGCCGCTGCGTTCAGATCGCGCCCTGACCATTCCTTCAGCACGGATGCCGCAAGTATTGAATTGAATTCACCGGGCTTACTAACGGCAAATTCCAACGCGCCGGCCGGATCAGTTTTGGCCCATTCCTTGCCGATGGTCTCCATCGCCAATTGCGTGGCGAAGCCTGCGGGATTTGCCATCGCGAACTCGGCGGCGTGTCGTGGGGCGGCGGACGCCCACTTCGCTACACCGTCCATGTGCGGGCCGAAGTTCTCGATGTTCCAATCGTGAAATAGTCGCAAGCCGCGCTCCGCGTCGTTGCGAATGACCGCGGCCCCAACGTCGTGACGCCAGGAACTGCGCATCGCGAAATCCTCCGGGCCGCTCAATGCGGCAATCGCCGCCTCGGGATCGCTTTTGGGCCACTCACGGAAGAGCGAACGGCTCAGCTCCCTCATACCCTTCGACAGAGGCCGCCCGCTTTTGGTTTCCGCCACCAGTGTGTCGAAGGCATGGCGAGGATAAAGAGCGATCCAACGTTGCGAAACCAGGCGTATTGCGGCGGGGTTGCCTTCGGCGAGTTGAATCAGACGGGGATAGTCCGAAGTCGAGGCTTGTTCCATCGCTTCCAACCAGTAGAGCCAGCGCGTGACGCCAGCAGACATGGAGAGATCGCGCGCCAGCTTCGTAGTGAGCGGAGAGTCATCATTCACTCGAGCCAGGCTACGTTTTCCAGCATCGCGGGAAGCCGGTCGCTCGGAGTTTTGAGAAAAAATCACATCTGCCGGAACCTCTGCCCTGGCGTCACCGCGAGGTTTCCCGCGCAGCACGAGGCCGAGCACCAGACCGAGGCCAGCGGCAACCAATAACACCACCGAGTTGGCAACGATCCGTTTCATGGATTCACCCTCCCCGGTTGTTGGATGCTGGCCAGCAACTTCGTTCGGTCATCGGCCGAGAACGGACCGGTCTGAATCCACTGTTGGGCAGTGGCCAGGTCCCGTGCCGCCATGGTCTTCACGGCTTGAGTTGCAGCACGGTTGCGCGCCGCGGTGTCATTGATATTCAGAGCCCATTCCCAGGCCTCGCGCGGATAATGTTCGGCAATTGCCAGCGAGAGTGACTCGGCGCTGCGATCGCGCGCCACTCCAGGTGGCATACTGGCAACCCACTCGGCCGCGCCATAAGCGTCCTTCGCTGCCCACGTTGAGGCAATGGCAGCCATCGCGCCGTTGCGCGTGTCGGCTTGAGCGAGTGACGCCACCCACGCGATCGCTTCCTCCGGAGATTGTTTCGCCCAGGCACGCGCAATCGATTCAGTCCCTTTCGTGCGCGCGGATTCAGGGAGCAGTGAAAGGCGCGCAATCCAATCCTGCGGGGCGCTCAAGTTGTAGTTGAGGCTATCCAGGTAACTAAAGGCCGCTTCAAGCAACGGTTGCTGCAATCGCTCCGGAGCTTGAGGATAGAGTTTATCGAAACGATGGAGCGCACTACCCCCGTTGAACAACTGCACCGCCAGCGCTTCCAGCTCCGCTTTGCCCTCCTTGGTTTGGGGCAATTCGGAAACCAACCGCAGCGCCAAATCAGGATCTTGATACGCGGATGAACTCAGCACCTGAGCCCGCAAAGCTTTTGTTGCCTCATTGACAGGTTGAGTCTTGAGCCATTCCCAAACTGCCGTGCGTTGGCCCCCAGAGTCATTAAGTAAGGCGCTTTCGATTGCTGGCACCAGCGCTGAAAGTGAGCCTGACGTCGCCCAAGCGCTCAGAAAGCCCGCAGCGTTGGCGTTCAACCGATCGGACACCGGATGAGCAAGCCCCAATAGATCCTCGCGACCAAATCGCCCCGGATGATCCACTAGCCACGCGGCAGTGGCGTCGAAGTCGGTTTCGGCCGCCTTCCTCAACACACGCGCACCGGTCGTGTCCGCGAAGTGCGCGTAGCGTCCGCCCGGCGGAACAAGGTTCGCCGAATCGAGGGCTGCTGCGGGATTCACCCCCGCAAGTCCCAGCAAGGCCGCACGGACAACCTGATCGCGGTCGATTCCCTCCGGAAATGAACGCGCCCAGGTGACAGCGCCGTTGAAATCGCTCCGGGCCCAGGCGAGCGCTACTCCGGCCAGCGACGGCTCGCGATTCGGACCGTTCATCGCCTCCGCCGCTTTTCGCGTGGCAACCAAGTCACCTTCCGCCACAATCGCGAAGGCATCGCGCACGCTGGTGTCCCAGTAACTTTCGTTCTTTGGCAGACGCGCCACCACGTCCGCCAACCGCGACGGAACGCGACGCGCAATCTCCGCCAGGCAATCAAATGCGACCGTTTCCCAGCCCGATTCACTGGCCAACAATCCGTCCACGGCGGCCCCGGGATCGAGCGCGAGCCATTCTTCGATAAACTGACGGCGTTGGTTGTTGTCGCGGCCTTTTCCGAGATAAAACTTCAGTCCACCCTTCGGATCGACCTGCACCCACTCGGATATCAATGCGGTCTGAAACGCCCGTCGGCGAAACGGGTCTTTGAGATCGGCAATCGCCTGATAGAGCACGGGCATTGCCGCGGCGTTGTTGCCGTGCTTTTCATGAAGCGCGCGCCACTCGGCAAAGAGCGCGCTGCTTTCAAAGCTCGGCGCGAACGACTGCGTCGGTGCGACTTCCGTTTCGGCCCGTGATACGGATTCGGCTGGCGCCACCGTTTGCCTGGTGTTCGAGATTTGATAGCCGACGGGAACGAAAGCGACGGCAACCAGGGCCGTCACAACGAGGAAAGTTTTGGATGTGCTCATGGCAGTGAGAACTGAAGTGGACGAAGCCGCGGAAGTTGAAGCGGCCCCGGTTACCGTAGCGGTTGCTGCAAATGCGGTGCTCGCCACTGCGGAGGGCAGCGCTAACGCACCAATCGCCGCCGCGATGGTCATGGTGAAAACAGCACTAGGCGCCGAGCGAGTGAGGACCGTCTCAACCAGACCCGACATCCGGTCGCGAAGCATCTCGCGCCCACGGGCCAGCCGTTGCTTCACGGCGTCTTCACTGACGCCAAGTGTTTCGGCGACCGTGCGAACGGACTGACCCTCACGATAAAAGAGCACCAACGGCAGGCGATAGGTTTCGGGGAGTTTGGCAAGCGACGCCCGCACCATCGCGGCATCCTCTTCGCTGGCCGCATTCTCATCCGGCAAAGGGGATTCATCGGGCAATGCCAAAGCATCATCCAACGATTCATGCCCGCGGGTGCGCCGCAATTGACCGAGCGCCGCGTTGCGAGCGATCTGGGCCAGCCACGCGCGCAGGCGCTCCGGCTCGCGCAGTTCGTGAAGTTTCCGCCATGCGGTCAGAAAGGCTTCCTGACCTGCATCTTCACTCGCAGCGAAGTCTCCCAGAATTCCGAGTGCCACGCCGCATACCATCGCCTGATGCCGGGCCACGATTTCCACAAACGCCTTCTTGGCCCCACGCCGCGCGCCTCGGACCAGTTCCGCATCAGACACCGATGCGTTCCCTTCAGGCAGTCGCCCGGTTTCGGTTTTGCCGTTTTTGTTTTGCCAGATGAGCATCGTGCTGACGAGTGTTTCAACTACTACGATGCGGCAAACGGCGTGTCAGTGACATATTTGTGGTTCGCTGCGGAGAAAGTCTCCACCGTCCACAGTTTGGCAGGGAAACGAGTGAACTTTTCCAAACAAAACAGTTGCGCCGTCCGGGCGTGCGGCGTAGAACTTCTGCTGTCGGTAAAATGTTGGAAAAAGCAGGGAAGTAACAATCACCAGACCACACAACAGCTAATCTCGGTTCCTCACCAATTAGTTGTGCGGTCAGTGGGTTGTAGCGCAGTATATAGTGGTTTTTCCTTTACAGCACACAACCGGTTTGGTTTCGTTGCAACACGCTTTTGTCATGTATCTAAAAAACTTAACTGTCTTGGGTTTCAAGTCCTTCGCGGACAAGACCTCGTTGAATTTTCAACCGGGCGTCACGGCCATCGTCGGGCCGAACGGTTGCGGTAAGTCAAACGTGTCGGATGCCATCCGTTGGGTGCTCGGTGAACAATCGGCCAAGGCTTTGCGAGGTGGCGAAATGTCGGACGTGATCTTCAACGGCACGGACGGTCGCAAACCCATGGGCATGGCGGAGGTCTCGCTCACGCTCGGTGGGGTGGACGAAGAAAACTTGCGCGCGTCAGGCGTCGAGGTGGCTTACAACGAAGTGACCGTTACGCGCCGCGTCTTTCGCGACGGTGGCAGTGAATATTTCATCAATCGCACCCCCTGCCGGCTCAAGGACATTCAGCAGTTGTTCATGGGCACGGGCGTGGGCCGCACGAGTTACAGCATCATGGCGCAGGGAAACATCACGCAGATTCTTTCGAGCAAGCCGGAAGATCGTCGCATGGTGTTCGAGGAAGCCGCAGGCATCACGAAGTTCAAGTCGCAGAAAAAGGAGTCGCTCCGCAAGCTCGAGTACACCGAGCAAAACCTGTTGCGCGTTCAGGACTTGATCAAGGAAGTGAAACGCCAGATCGGCTCGCTGCAACGACAGGCCGGCAAGGCGCGCCGCTACAAGCAAATCCAGGTTGAGCTGCAGCATCTCGATACGCAACTCGCGCGACACCAACTCGACGTGTTGCTGGGCGAGATCCGTGACAAGCAGACTGCGGCGGACAATCTGCGCAATGAAATTGAAACCGAGTCCGCCGGCGTGCTACGAGCCGAGGATGAGATTGCCCAGTTGCGCGAGCGGCTTTCGGAGCTGGAACACGAGATCGCCGGAACACAGCAGCGGGGACTGGAACTCAAGAGCGAGATCGACCGTCACGAAAGCCGCATTCAATTCAACGAGGAACGGCTGAACGAATTCGCCACGCAGAATACCAAGGCGATGGCGGACATCACCGAAGCTGAGGAACGTCGTCGCGTCGCGTCCGACGAGTTGGCTTCATTGAAGGAACGAATGGCCGCCTCGGAAGCGACTTTGGCGAAGCATCGCGCCGCGTTGCAGGAGCGCCAGAACGCGTTGCAGCAGGTGGAGCAGGAGATTCGCAACGGGCAGGAAGAATTGCGTCAGGCGCAGTCAGATGCCTTTGCGGCGGCGCAGGACTTGACGCGCGTGCGCAACGAAATCAACGCGCTCGACTTGCAGAAACAAGGCAACGTGGTGCGACTGGAAAAGCTGTCGGCCGAGAAGATTCAGCTGGAGGAGGAACGCGCCGGATTGGAAGCACGACTGGCGACGTTCGCCGCGAATGTTGAGTCCGAAAAACTCAGCGTCGCGA
Source organism: Verrucomicrobiia bacterium (assembly GCA_036274115.1). Lineage (GTDB taxonomy): Bacteria > Verrucomicrobiota > Verrucomicrobiia > Limisphaerales > JADLHS01 > JADLHS01. Next base: position 6,354 of record DASUGI010000327.1, on the reverse strand, counting down.
CCAAACGCGGTTCGGTGGAACAACGCCAGGCACGGTTGAAGGAGTTGCAGGCTGAGTTGCAGCAATCGTCCGATGAACAGGACAAGTTGTTGCAGCAGCAGGCGGAGAAACGCTCGCGCTTGAGCGTGCTCGAACAATTGGAAGGTTCGCACGAAGGTTTCAGCGCCGGCGCGGTGGCGGCATTGCGCAAGTCACGCGCGGTCATTGGCTCGCTGGCGGACCGCATTCGTGTGCCGGACCAATACGTTATCGCGATTGAAAACGCACTCGGCCACAACCTGCAACTGGTGCTCACGGAGCAACCGGAATCCGCGCAGCAGATCCTGTCCGACTTGAGCGCCAACAAAGTCGGTCGCGCCAGCGTGGCAGCATTGGCGATTCAGCACAAGGACGACCACCAACTCGCCTTCGCGGGTGACATGTCGCCGGCCAGCGGCGAACTTTCCGACCGGCAACTCAGCGCGGGCGAGATCGTTCATGCGTTGAGCGTGGTCAAGACCGACCCCTCAGTGGACGGATTGTTGAAGTCGCTGCTTGGCCGCACGTTTATCGCAGCTGACCTGCCCACGGCCACGGCGCAAATCCAGAACGGCCACGCGGGTTGTGACTTCGTCACGCTGGGCGGCGATCTGTTGAACCGCCACGGCATTTACACGGGTGGTTATTTGAACGGCAACGGCAACCCGAAAGCGCCAGCTTCAATCCTGGGACGTAAAAACCAGATTGCGGAACTTCAGGCCCAGGTGGCGGAGATTCAGGAAAAAGTGGCCGAAGCGAGCCGCAAGCGCGGCGCCCTGTTGAGCGAACAAACCGAGTTGCAGGCCAGCTTGCAGCAGGCCCAGACGGAGTTGCGCGACCAGGAGGTGGCCATTGCCACGCGCGAAGGCGAGTTCAACGCGCTGGAGAATTCCCGTCGCCTGTTGCACCAGAAGATCGACACGGTCGTTTATGAAGTTACCAGCCTGGCGGCGCAGGAAAAGGAAGGTAACGACAAGCGGAATGCGTTGGTGGAACGGGCCACAACGCTCGCAACGCGGGAGCATTCGGCACAGGAAACCGTTGCCACCTTGACCACCGGGCTGGAGGAAGCGCGTCATCGCCGCGATGCCGCGACGACCACGTTGACGGAAAGCAAAGTGGCGCTGGCGACCGAGGAGCAAATGGCCGCATCCTTCCGCCAGCAATTGCAATCGCTGGAACAGCGGGTGCGCGAGCTGGCGCAGATCATTGAACAGCGCAAGAGTGAGATTTCGTCGTTCATTGCGCGCAAGGCGCAAGCGGAATCGGAGATTGCGGATTCCCGCAGCAAGGTGGAGCGGCTGTCACACGATCGCGAGCAGGTGAACGCGCAGACGGCCGAGTTACTGGGCCGCAAGCAAACGCAGGAGGCGGACGTGGCCGGGCGCGACGAAGCCTTGCGCGAACAGCGCCGGCGGTTGACCACGTTGCAGGAATCGCGCGGCACGCTGGACGTGGAGTTGGCCCAGAAGAACATGGCCGCGCAAAACCTCCGGGAGCGCATTCAGCAGAAGTATCACATTAATCTCGACGACATCCGCAGTGAATGCATCACCATCACCTATGCCGAGGAAGGCCCGGCCAAGGTGGAAACGCTCACACCGGAACAGATGGCCGCCAGCGGCGCCGGCACGGACTGGAACGCCGTGGCGCAACAAGTCGAAGCGCTCCAAAAGAAGCTCGATGAAATGGGCCCGGTGAACCTCGTCGCCATCGAGGAGTATGAGGAAACCGAGCAACGGCATCAGTTCCTGACGACGCAGCACGACGACCTGGTTCAAGCGAAGGCGCAGTTGCTGGAGGTGATCAATCGCATTAACACGCAGACCAAGGAGATGTTCACCACGACGTTTAACCAGATTCGTGACAACTTCCGGGCCATGTTCGTCGAGGTGTTTGGGGGTGGCAAAGCGGACTTGATTCTGACCGACGAGAACGACGTGCTGGAATCGGGGATTGATATTGTCGCCAAACCGCCGGGCAAACAGTTGCAGACCATCTCCCTGCTCTCCGGCGGCGAACAGACCATGACGGCGGTATCGTTGCTGTTCTCGATTTATCAGGTGAAGCCGAGTCCGTTCTGCGTGCTGGACGAGTTGGACGCGCCGCTGGATGAATCGAACATCAATCGTTTCATTCGCGTGCTGCAGCGCTTCATCAATCACTCGCAGTTCATCATCATTACGCACAACAAGCGCACTATCGGCATGGCTGACGTGCTTTACGGCGTGACGATGGAGGAGCACGGCGTGAGCAAGATCGTGAGCGTGAAGTTCCACAAGGCGGCCGACCAACCGACGACCGAGACGGGAACGACACCGATGCACAGCATCGAAACTCCGGTGGTGGGTCGTCGCGTCGAGCAGGAAGAAGACGAACCGCACAAAAAGAGCGACACCATCGAAATGGCCGTGATTGCAAATCAGGCCAAGCCCGCGCCGGGCCCCAGGCCATCTGCAACTCAGTAGCAATCGCCTGCGAAATTCCCTTTCGCGTGGGCCGATGTAGATGCGAGTCTGCATCGGCCCAAAGTTTTTTCCTTTGAGAGATTGAGGCTCGCCATTATTGGGGACAGCGAGAGCGCCATTTTGTTCTCGCAGCGCCCTGCGCATGTTTGAATATATCCGGCAGCACACGAACCAAGCCCGATTATGCGATTACGTATGAATTCTTCGTCTCGTTTCCTTGCTTTTGCTTTCGTCACATCAATGCTGGCCCTGAGTCTGGCGACGTCGCGGGCGCAAACAGCCAGTTGGACCGGCGCGGGTGGCGACACCAGTTGGAACAATGCGTTGAATTGGGACCTGGGCACCCCAGCCGAGGGGACCAACGCCTTTATCACCAGTGGGATTATTGTGGACTACAACTCACCGATGGCGGCAACCAGTTTCGCCGGCGTCAACAACTTTGGCACATTGAATATCAGCGCGCCGGGATTCAACATTGATGCCGGCGAATTGCCCGCCTACGCCACTGCAGCGCTTGGTTATTTGCGTGTCGATTCCGCGGGGGTCTTCGTCGCGACCAACTCCAGCACCATTGCCTTCCCTACCGACAGTGCTGTCTCCGTCGAAGGAGGCACGTTGATCATCACCAACAGCACGGGCAACATTACCTTTGGCCAGAACGGCAATAACGCCGGCGCGGGTTTCACCAACAATGGCGGAACGGTGATTTTCAGTCAGCCCTTCCAGTCACGGGGCCGCTTTTCAAGATTCGCCATGAACGGCGGAACGCTTAGTTTCCTGGGCGGTGGCGGCATTTTTGAAGGTTCAAACGATCAGGAGCGGCAGTTTTTGATCAACGGAGGCACCGCCTATTTGGGCGACTTTGCCATCGGACGCACCCTCAACACGGTAGGCTCCGCCGGGTTGGTCATCAGCAATGGCAACGTAACAACCAGCTCGCTGATTGTGGGTAACGGTATCGCCGCGGGTGGGGCAACGGTCTTCGGCGGAACGCTGACGAACACCGGTACTTTTCTGATTGCCGATCGCACCAACGCGGCGACTACGGGTCAACGCCGCATCTTCTTTTATGTGCGGGGTGGCACCGTCGTCTCCACCGCCGCTTCCGGCATTGTGGTGGCAAATCGTCCCAACAATAATGCGGCGGGTGGCTCTAGTATTTGGGGTGGCTTTCTCGACATCAATTCCGGGCTGCTGGTGGCCGAGAAGATTACGCTCGTATCGCCGGATGCACTGACCAATGCACATGCGACTCTGACACTCGCTGGTTCGGGAGAAATATATCTCGGCTCAGGCGGATTGGTCGGTAACGTCGGCTACTCCAACACCAGCTACACCATGACGTTCAACGGTGGAACGCTCGGGGCGAAGGATGATTTCAGCATTGTTGGTAATGGCACACTGGGCGGGACCTTCACGGTCAAGGCGGCTGATTTAGCGAACACGCCACGGAATATCACGCTCAACGGAGTCTGGAGCGGTGCGGGCGCCCTGGTAAAAACCGGTGGGGGGTTGCTAACCTTGAATGCAGCCAATACTTACAACGGCTCAACAACCATCTCCGAGGGAACTTTGGCGCTGGGAGCAGGCGGGGCACTCGCAAACTCACCGCAAATCAATGTGGCCAGCGGCGCGGTGTTTGATGTCAGTGCCGTGGCGCCCTATACACTCGGCAGTGGCAAGGTATTGCAAGGTGTGGGCACCGTCAGCGGCAGCGTGGTAGCCAGTAGTGGCGCCACGATCCGTCCCGCGGGCGCGGGAACCGTGGGCGTGCTGACCTTTGCGGGCGGGTTGACCCAGAACGGCGGCGTGATCAACGCCATTGAGTTCGGGAGCGTCACCAACGATGTCATCGAAGTGATTGGGGATCTTTCCCTGAACCCGACCGCCACCAATACGATCGTGATCAGCTCAAGCGGCGGCGCTATTTCCGCCGGGACCTACACCCTGCTCCATTACAGCGGCACCCTCGTGGGCGGCACGACTGATAACTTCGAGCTGAGTGGCATCGCGGGAACCATCGTCCACAATGCCACTGCCAAGACGATTTCACTGGTGACTTCGGGCTTGCGCGCTCCCACGAGCGTGTTCTGGGTGGGTGCCGGCGGCGGCGGCAACTGGGACGCGGTCGCCAGCTTGAATTGGAATGACGGCGCGCCAAACGCCTATTTCGTGAACGGCGACACCGTGCGCTTTGATGCCAATGGCGCTGCGAATCCCGCGGTGAATCTCACGGAAGCGGTGGCGCCAGCTTCGGTTACGGTGGATGCCGCCACCGCTTATTCGTTTGGTGGGGTGGGCAGCATTGGCGGCACCGGCGGTTTGACCAAGACCAATACCGGCACGCTTACGATTTCGACGACGAACAGTTATACCGGAGCGACGGCTATCAATGGCGGTGTCGTGGCGGTGACGACCCTTGCCAACGGCGCCTTCAACAGTGGCATTGGGGCCGCCTCGGCCAGCGCCGCCAACCTCGTTTTGGATGGCGGGACGCTCCGCTACCTGGGCGGCAATGTCAGCACGGATCGGGGCGCAACCCTTAACGAAAATGGCGGCACGATTGAGGTGGCAACCGGCGGCGTCACCCTCACCGCCAATGGAGCACTAACGGGCATCGGCTCGCTGACCAAGCAAGGCGCGGGCAGTTTGGTCCTGACGGTTGCGAACACCTACACCAACGGCACGGTGATTAATAGCGGCACACTCCAGTTGAATAACGCGGCAAGCGCCGGCACGGGCGGCTTGACCAACCATGGCGCCACACTCCGGGTGAATGGAGCGCTGGTCGTGGATAATGCGGTCCATTTCACCGGCGTCAGCACCGTCGAACTCAGTGGCGTGGGCGGGGGCAACATCGCTTTGCGAGGCTCATGGTCCGGCGATGCCGATGTGTTGGTAAACTTCCTGACGCAGAATGCCGGACAGACGTTCACGATGGGCGGTAGTGGCGGTGCGGGCGGCGGCCACATGTGGGATTTCTCGGGCACCATTGACTTTGGCACCAACACGGGGTTTGCGCGCTTCAATAACAACGCCACCAGTGTCAACCTCGGAAGTTCCAACGCCACCTTCAATCTGGGAACAGGAAACCTCGTGCTGTCCCAACGCAACGGCAACACCACGACGCATCTCGGCGCATTAATCGGTGGGCCGAATACCTGGCTCTCTGGCCGGCGCGGCGATGTTGCCGGTGTTTGCACCTATTCGATTGGTGGCAACAACCTTTCCACCACGTTCGAAGGCATCATTACCAACGGCGTCAACGAAGCCGCCATCATCAAGGTGGGCTCGGGCACGCTGAGGCTGACCGGCAACAGCCCCTACACGGGGGCAACCACCGTGGAGTCCGGCACATTGCAAGTGGATGGCGAGATCAGCGCCAGTCCGATTACCGTGAACGCCGGCGCGTTGACGGGCAATGGCACTTTGGGCGGAGCGATCAATATTTTCCCCAACGGATTGCTGTCGCCGGGAACTTCCATTGGCCGCCTGACCATGAGCGGCTCGCTGACCATGTTCTCCACGAGCACCAATTTGATGGAGATCCACAAGGCAGCCGCGACGAACGATTCCATCGTCGGACTCCAGTTCGTGAGCTATGGCGGCACGCTGGTGGTAAGCAATCTCGGCGGCACCCTGGCCGAGGGCGATGCCTTCAAACTGTTTGATGCCACGCCCGGCGCTTACTTTGGGGCATTCGAATTTATGGAACTGCCGGCGCTCGGGCCGGACCTCTATTGGGACACCAGTGGCCTGGTCGTCGATGGCACGATCCGCGTCTACAAACCGCGTCCGAGCATCCAGTCGTTTGGCATCGATGGCAATCAGTTCTTCCTCACGGGCACCAACGGCGGAAACACGTCAG
>DASUGI010000326.1:0-2490 GCA_036274115.1 Verrucomicrobiia bacterium | reverse complement strand
GTCACCGGCATTCTGAACTTGAATAGCGGTTCCCTCGCCGGATCCGTTATTATTGCGTCCAATGCCGTCCTGAACTGGAAAGATGGACTGGTGGGCGTCACCGGTTCTTTGACGGTGCAAAGTAACGGAGTGGCCAATCTGTCGACCACCGCCACCAAGTATTTCGACGGTCCCATGACCAACTCCGGAACCGTGCTTTGGACGGGCGGAACGATTTATGTGCGCAACAACAACGCCGGAAGCCTTGGCCGCGTCGTCAATCGGGGCTTGTGGCAAATGCAAGGTGACTTGAGCTTGAACCAATGGTTCGCCACCGGCCTGGAACTCTTCAGCAACAGCGGCACGTTCCGCAAATCCAGCGGGACGGGCATCGGCTACGTCACCGTCATTTTCCAAAACCAATCGGGCACGGTCGACGTGCAAACAGGCGTGTTGCGATTCGACCAGGGCACGCAATTGGATGGTTTGTTCATCACGGCTGCGGGCGCCTTCATCCAGTTCAACAACGGCACGTTCACTTACACGCCGTTGACTCAGCTCACCGGCGCGGGCCAGTACCAGTTGATCGGCGGCACGCTTCAGGGCTTGCGCGATTACTTGCCGAACTTGAAGTTACTCGGCGGGAACGTGGCTTTGAGTCCGAACTACCAAACCAACGGAACCATCGTGCGACTTGATCTGGACGGCGCCACACTCGTGGGATCGAACACCGTCACCGGCATCTTGAACCTGAACAGCGGGAATATCGGCGGACCCGCTGTCATCACAGGCACCGGAGTCCTCAACTGGCTGAGCGGTCGTTTTGCGCAAGGCTCTTCGTTATCGGTGCAGCCCAACGGCGTGGCGAATCTGCTGGGCAGCGGTCAAAAGGAACTGGGAGCGAGGATGACCAATTTCGGCAGTGTCTATTGGAGCGGCGGAACCATCTCGATCATGAATGACGCTTCAGCCTATCTCGGTGCGGTGGAGAATCAGCCCGGAGGCCTCTGGGAAGTGCAAGGTGATTTGTCGCTCGTGCAATGGGTCGCGAATAACTTCTCCTATTTCCGCAACAACGGCACGATTCGCAAAACCGTGGGCAATGGTACCGCGACCATCGACGTGGTCTTTTCCAACCAGGGTGTGGTCGAGCAACTCAGCGGCATCTGGACCTTTGGCCGGAACTTCAGCCTCACTGAAGGCACGGTGCTGTTCGGCATCGCCGGCGACAGCACTTTCGGGCGGATCAACCTGACCGGCACTGCCAGCCTCGCCGGAAGACTGGCCGCTCGACTCCTCAACGGATATGTGCCCGCCACCAATCGCACCTTCCAGATCATGAGTTACGGCGTGGTCGCCGGCACGTTCACGGATTACAGCGGGCTGGACGTCGGTTCGGGTCGCGCGTTTGCTCCGCTTTACACGGCCACCTCGTTGACGTTGCAAACGTATGCGACCAATTCCACGGCCAACCCCACCCCGATTGTTCTCTCGAACCCAACGAAGGAACTGAACGGCTTCAGCTTCCTCTTCACCGGTGATCCGGGAACTACCTACACGGTGCACTTCACGACGAACCTTGCACAACCGGTTTGGAGCACTCTGCTCGTAACCAACATGTCGGTCAGCCCCACCAAAGTCACTGATCCCGCGCCGGTAGTTGGTAATCGTTTCTATCGCGTTTCCCGCAGCGCCACGGTGTTCACCCCCATTGTTCTCTCAAATCCAAAACGCGAATCGAACCAGTTCACTTTCCTGCTCTCCGGCGACACCGGCGTGACCTACACCGTGCAGTTCCGCACCAACCTGAACCAGCCCAATTGGAGCACTCTGCTCGTTACCAACATTCCGGTCAGTCCGGCAAAAATCACGGATACCTACAATCCTGTTCAGAATCGGTTCTATCGGGTTTTGCGTTAAGAGGAAACTCACGGCGGAGTGAGAAGGTCACTCTTCGCCGTCGTAAAGCTCCGTCGGTTGCACGCGCACCGGCTTTGAGTGGCCGGGCAAGCTCCACTTGTTGCTGTCCGGAAAATAACAAGCGTCGGAAGTCGGATTGTCAGTGATGAAATGATAAAGCATGTCCACCGCGCCGGTGTTGAGGAGTTGATGGGCTTCGCCGGGCGGATGCATGATGCAATCGCCCTCGCGCACTTCGGTGTTGCCATTCGGCGTGCGGACCACGCCCCGGCCCGTGATGATCTGGTAAAATACCCACCGCGCCGAGTGCGAGCGATAGGGACCATTCGCCGCACGCGGTGGCAGGCGGATCAATCGGATGTCGAACGGGAATTGCACGCCACTCATGCGGTCGCCATTGGTCTGGCGCATCGCCGCCAGGACGTCCTGGCTGAATTGGCGAAATCGTCCTTTGGGTGAGCGCGACTCCTGGGCAGGCACGGCGTCGAGATTGATCTTTTTCATGAGCTGACTTAAGCGCAGGTTGCGGCGAACAGGATGACCGACAATTGGGAATGTTCCAACAATTACTTCGACTGACTCTCGAGGGAA
>DASUGI010000325.1:0-13380 GCA_036274115.1 Verrucomicrobiia bacterium | reverse complement strand
GACATGTAAGGCCGTTCCACCGCGTGGTTCACCAGCTTTTGAAGTAGTTGATCCAATGACTGCTCGTGCCCGATATCCAGCAACAACTGAAGGGCAACGTTGGGATCAAACCGGTTGTCACTCTTCGCTTCCATGACCAGGACAATGCTGCCCGAGTCGGGATGATTCGTCCAACTCCAAGCGCGGCGCGGCACCGCCCCAACCGTTCAAGCCGCGAGCTTTACGTCATAACCGAACTTGTAAATCGCTGAAGGCAGTGCTATGAGCAAACGGCCTCGCTCCATGCTATGATGCTTTCGCTTTCTCGCACGTCGTATATCTTCCTGCCAGCGATATGACACCTGAAGAACTGAAAGTGTTGATCGGTAGCGGCGAGGCAGACCGAATCGAGATGACACGCGCGGCTCAGGATAATGAGAAGTTCCGTGAGGCCATCTGTTCATTCTCAAACGATATGGCCGGTCGAGGGCTGCCCGGTTACTTGGTCATTGGGATTGATGAGAAGAATCCTTCTCATCGGCTCGCGGTGACGACCGAGATGCTGGAAAAACTGGTGGGGTTGCGTTCCGACGGTGCCATTATGCCCATGCCGGTAATGAACGTAAGCCGGATGCCGCATCCCGGTGGAGGAGGTGAGGTCATCGTTATCGAGGTGCATCCACACGATCTGCCGCCAGTGCGTTATCGCGGGCGAACACACATTCGTATCGGACCGAGAAAAGATGTGGCCAGCGAAGCGGAGGAGCGAGTGTTGATCGAACGCCGAACGGCGAATTTTCGGACGTTTGACGCCACACCTTGCCCCGAGGGAAGGCTGGACAGACTGGATATTGAAACCTTCCGCCAGACCTACCGTCCACAGGCGATTGCTGCGGACGTGATTGCGGAGAATCATCGTGATATCCCAGAACAACTGGCGGCGTTGCGCTTTTACGATTTGAGTCGTGGTTGTTCGACCAACGCGGGTATGCTGGTCTTTGCCTTCGACCCACTCGACCTGTTTCCTGGCGCGAAAGTGCAATTTGTTCAATTCGATGGCTCTGGGTTGGAAAACGATGTGCTGGCGGAGAAAACCTTTGCCGGCAATCTTATCACGCTGCTTGCGGAACTGGACACCTTTCTTAAGGGTCGCTTCACACAGAGGCCGGTGACGGTGTCGGAGTTGCGGGAGCAGACGGTGTTTGACTATCCGCCGGAGGCCGTGCGTGAACTATTGATGAATGCGGTGCTACACCGCGACTACCAGTCCACCAGCCCGACGCGCTTTTATCAGTTCAGTGACCGTATCGAGATCCAAAACCCGGGAGGACTTTACGGCGAGGCGTCGCCAGAGAATTTCCCACGCGTGAACGCCTATCGTAATCCCATCATTGCTGAAGCGATGCATGTGCTTGGTTACGTGAACCGGTTTGGGCGAGGGATTGCGCGGGCAAGGCGGGCACTGGCGGAAAACGGCAGCCCGGAGCCGCGTTTCGACTATCAAACCAGCCACTTCCTGGCGATCATTATGAAACATCCAAAGCGATGAAAACGCTCGCATTTTTCAACAACAAGGGTGGCGTGGGGAAAACCACATTGCTTTATCACTTGGCATGGATGTTTGCCGACATGGGGAAGCGTGTCCTTGTAGCTGACCTCGATCCCCAAGCGAACCTCACTTCCATGTTCCTTGCCGAACCGGAACTGGAGAAGCTGTGGGATCCGGACAACGCTCAGGACCAGACCGTCATGGCGCCTCTCAATCCGATCATCCGAGGTCTGGGTGACATCGGTCCTGCGCCCGCCCAACGCATCGCGCCCAATATCCGGCTAATTCCCGGTGATTTGAATCTCTCAAACTTTGAATCAAACCTCTCCGAGGCGTGGGCCAAGTGCTTAGACCGTCAGGAACCCGCGTTCCGCACCACCAGTTCGCTCTACCGGATCATTCGGGAAGGCGCGCAGAAATTCGACGCTGACCTTATCCTGATCGATGTCGGACCGAACTTTGGTGCCATCAACCGCGCGGCCCTGATCTCGGCCGATGCAGTGGTCATCCCGGTCGCACCTGACCTGTTCTCCATTCAGGGCCTCCGCAACCTTGGTCCCACTCTTTCCACGTGGCGTCGGGACTGGAAGACCAGACTTGCCCAGAACCCTGCGGCCGACCTTCCGTTGCCGCAGGCGGCCATGCGACCGCTCGGTTATGTCGTGCTGCAATTCGGGATCCGTGATAGTCGGCCGGTTCATGCTTACGACAAATGGGCGCGGAGAATTCCCGTGACGTTTCGGGAGAAGGTTCTCGGGCTTGCGCCCGATGGAGCCGACACCACGGCGAACGATCCTAATTGTCTCGGATTGTTGAAGCATTACCGAAGTCTTATGCCCATGGCAATGGAGGCCAGAAAGCCGGTGTTTAAGCTCAAGCCTGCCGACGGGGCCATTGGTTCACATACCTACAGCGTAAAGGACTGTGAGGATGACTTCAGAAGTCTTGCAAACAAGGTTCTCAGTGCGCTTGAACTCCCGGAACATTTGATGGCTTCAGGGTAATGCTTTTGCACCGGTAGGGGCCACGCATGAGCACCCAGCCCTCTTCACCCTGCGCGGACGCAATGCGGACATGCTGACCTGCATCGCGAGTCTTTTCCAAAGACGAGTTCGCATGGCACCTTCATGTAGCTTCTGTTTTCGCGAGAACACCCTGCAAGACGTCATCACCCAAGATCGCCAGGGCTGACCGGTGAACGACGGCCCGCTTTCCGCCGTTATGGGGCGCTTCGCTCCGCTACAGAGGGATACAGAGCAACAAGAACTTGACCCTCTACGGCTTCTACGAAACCGCAGTGGGTGAGCGGGAGTTGGCGGATTGTCATTTTCGACCGTTGCTTCCTCCGATCTGGGAATGGTATTCTGAACGTTCAATTTTTCGACCCACATCTTGTTCGCTCATAAATTTTGGCTGTTGACTGAACTGCAACGGCTTGTGACGAATCAGCCGCCCATGGCACGGGCACTGCAAAAGTACTGGTGGAACTTAGAATGCAGTCGAGAAAATGAACGCAAGCAGCAAACAGGTTGTTGAGGTCGGCAATCAGGCCTTTGAGGCGGAGGTCCTCAGAGCGCAGCAGCCGGTCCTCGTGGAATTCTCGGCGGCGTGGAGTCGTCCCTGTCACGTTCTCGATTCAGTGCTGGATGAAGTGGCCGCTGCCTGCCCGACGCGGGCGAAGTTTGTTCGCGTCAATGCCGACGACAATCCCGATCTCAGCCTGTGGTTCGGCATCCAGTCCATTCCAACGCTGCTCTATTTCCTGGGTGGCAAAGTGCAGGCCCGAATCGTCGGCACGGCGAGCAAGAGGGCGATTCTTTCCAAATTGCAAGCCGTCGTCGCCGGCAACGATGTCCGTTTTCCCGATGCTCTTCCTATCAACCAACACGAAAAGTCTCGCGCTTAACATGAAGCTTACATTCCAACTGCTGATTTTGATTTCTGTCACCGCGGTGCTGACGGCCTGCTCGCGATCCGCAGCAACACCACCGGCCGCAAAACCGCAGGTCGCCACGATGACTGTTACGCGCCAATCCATCGCGTTGACGACTGAACTGCCGGGGCGCACGGCGCCTTATCGCATCGCGGAGATTCGGCCCCAGGTCAACGGGCTCATTCAAAAACGCCTCTTCACAGAAGGCTCGGATGTTCAGGAAGGCCAGCCGCTCTACCAGATTGACCCGGCGCCATTCCAGGCGGCACTGGATAACGCGAAAGCGGCGCTCGGTCGGGCCGAAGCCAATCTGCCGGCCATCAAATCGCGAGTGGAGCGCTATCGGCAGGCATTGGCCGAAAAGGCCGTGAGCCAGCAGGACTTTGATGACGCCGAGGCTGCGCTCAAACAAGCGGAGGCGGACATTCAATATTACCGCGCGATGGTCGAGACCGCGCGCATCAACCTGGATTACGCGCGCGTCGTCTCGCCCATCTCGGGCCGCATCGGGGCTTCGACGGTCACGGATGGCGCGATTGTGACGGCTTATCAGCCGGTGGCGCTGGCAACCATTCAGCAGCTCAATCCGATTTACGTGGACGTAACGCAGTCCAGCACTGAATTGCTGCGATTGCAACGCCGGTTGCAGGAAGGTCAACTCAGTCGCAACGGCGCGGATGACAGCGAGGTGGAACTCATCCTTGCGGATGGCACGAAGTATCCGCTGCCGGGCAAGCTTCAGTTTCGGGACGTCTCGGTTGATCCCACCACGGGGACGGTGATTCTGCGCATGGTGTTCCCCAATCCTGATGGCGTTCTTCTGCCCGGCATGTTTGTGCGTGCTGTGGTGAAGGAAGGCGTGAACATGGAAGCCATTTTGATCCCGCAGCAAACCGTGTCGCGCGATCCGAAGGGAAATCCGTACGCGCTGGTGGTGGACGCTGACGCCAAAGTCGGGCAACGCCGGCTCACGCTGGACCGCGCGATTCGCGATCAATGGCTGGTGAGTTCCGGTCTCACGCCCGGCGACCGCGTGATTGCGGAAGGCATGCAGAAGGTGCGCGTGGGCGTGCCGGCGCAGGAAGTCCCGTTTGATGACGGCAAGAATCCGGTGACCAATTCCGTCGCGCCGCTTGCCACGGCAAAATCCAATTGAAGGAGCCACGTCATGTTATCCCGATTCTTTCTTAAACGTCCCGTGTTCGCCTGGGTGATTGCGATCATCCTGATGGTGGCGGGCGGGCTGGCGATTCATTTCCTGCCCATCTCGCAATATCCGCCCATTGCGCCGCCGTCCATTGCGATCCAGGCGTTCTATCCGGGCGCTTCGGCCGAGACGGTCGAGAACAGTGTCACGCAAATCATCGAGCAGAAGATGACCGGGTTCGACAAGATGCTGTATCTCTCGGCGACGAGCGATTCCGCCGGGGCGTCTCGCGTGGAACTCACTTTTGCTCCCGGCACCGATCCCGATCTGGCCTGGGCTCAAGTGCAAAACAAACTCCAGTTGGCAATGGCGAGCTTGCCGGAAGTCGTTCAGCGCGCGGGCGTGAAAGTCAGCAAGAGCACGCGCAATTACCTGATGATCGTCGGTTTGATTTCCGAGGACGGAAGCATGGATGGCGATGACTTGCGCGACTACGCTCAATCCAATTTGGAGAAGGTGCTGTCGCGCGTGCCGGGCGTCGGTGAGGTTGAAGTTTTCGGCGGCCAGTACGCCATGCGCATTTGGATCAATCCCGACAAATTGACGGATTACCAGATGACGATGCAGGACGTCGTTTTAGCGCTGCGGGCCTACAATGTGGAGGTTTCGGCTGGCCAGTTTGGCGGCGTGCCGGCAGTCGAAGGCCAGCGATTGAACGCCGCCATCGTTGTTCAGAGCCTGCTCAAGACGCCCGAGGAGTTCGCCGATATCCCGCTACGCACCAATCCCGATGGTTCGGTTGTTCGCATCAAAGACGTTGGCCGCGCTGAACTGGGGACGGACACCTATGACATCGTGGCCTTCTACAATCATGAGCCGTCCATCGGCAACGGAAAGCCGTCGGCAGCCCTGGCCATCCGGCAAGCGGCGGGCGCCAACGCGCTGGAAACGGCGAACAATGTTCGCGAGAAGCTCGCGGAGATGAGCCAGTTTTTCCCCACGGGAATGAAGGTGGTTTATCCCTACGACACCACGCCGTTCGTGCAGGTGGCCATTGACGAAGTGGTCAAGACGCTCATCGAAGCAATCATCCTCGTCTTCCTGGTGATGTATCTGTTCATGGGCAACATGCGCGCCACGTTGATCCCGACGATTGCGGTGCCGGTGGTGATTCTCGGAACGTTCGCCGTGCTGGGGATCTTCGGCTTCTCGATCAACATGCTCACCATGTTCGCGATGGTGCTCGCAATTGGTCTGTTGGTGGACGACGCCATCGTGGTGGTGGAAAACGTCGAGCGCATCATGAGCGAGGAAGGGCTTTCGCCTTACGAGGCCACGCGCAAATCCATGGATCAAATCACGCCCGCGCTCATCGGCATCGGGCTGGTGCTCTCGGCGGTGTTCGGGCCAATGGCGTTCTTTGCCGGCTCGACGGGCGTCATCTATCGGCAGTTCTCCGTGACGATTGTCGCGTCCATGTTGCTCTCAGTGGTGGTGGCGTTGGTGTTGACGCCGGTGTTGTGCGCCTCGTTCCTCAAGCCTGTGCCTAAAGGTCATCAACCGGCGGAAGGTGGCGTGTGGTTTTTGCGCCCGTTCTTCCGCTGGTTTGACAATGTGTTCTTCCGCGCCCGCGACAAGTATCTCGCCCTGGTGGGACACTCGCTGAACCGAAAGCTCCGCTACGTCGGCATCTTCGTGGCCATCGCCGGAGTGATGGCGTTTCTGTTCCACCGGATGCCGACCGCTTACTTGCCGGACGAAGATCAAGGCATGCTCATGGTCATGACCATGCTCCCGGCCAACGCGACGCTCGAACAGACCAAGGCCGTGATGGCTGAAGTTAAAGATTACTTTGTGAACAATGAGAAGGACGCGGTCGAGGCGGTGATGACTGTTTCTGGAGTCAGCTTCTCAGGACGCGGGCAAAATGCGGGTCTGGCGTTCGTTCGGCTTCGGGATTGGGACCTGCGCAATCGGTCGGAACTGCGGGTCGGAGCGGTGGCCGGAAGAGCGACGATGAAGTTCGCGCAGATGCGCCACGCGTTGGTCGTTCCGTTCGCGCCGCCGGCCGTGGTCGAACTCGGACAAGCGAAGGGCTTTGACTTCCAATTGCTCGATCGTGGCGGACTGGGGCACGAAAAGTTGATGGCCGCGCGCAATCAACTTTTGGCCATGGCGGCGACGAACTCGGCGCTGACGAAGGTCCGGCCCAACGGTCTGGAGGATGTGCCCGAATATCGCGTGGACGTGGATTGGGAAAAAGCCGGCGCGCTCGGCATCCCCATCAGCTCGATTCACGACACCATTTCCACGGCGTTCGGCAGTGCTTACGTGAACGACTTCATCCAGGGTGGCCGCGTCAAACGCGTGTATGCGCAGGCCGACGCCCCTTACCGCATGTTGCCGCACGATTTGGAGCGGCTCTATGTGCGCAACAACGTGGGCAAGATGGTGCCGTTTTCCTCGTTCGCTTCGGGGCACTGGACGTCGGGTTCGCCCAAGCTCGAACGTTTCAACGGTTTTCCGTCGCTCAACATTCTCGGCGAGTCTGCCCCCGGCAGAAGTTCCGGCGAAGCGATGGCGGCCATGGAAAGTTTTGTCACCAAACTGCCGCAAGGAATCGGTTTCGATTGGCAGGGGCTTTCGTATCAGGAACGTCAGGCCGGTGCGCAAACCGCGCCGCTCTACGCCTTCTCTGTTCTGGTGATCTTTCTCTGTCTCGCGGCACTGTATGAGAGCTGGCCGATTCCGATCTCGATTCTGCTGACGCTGCCGCTGGGCGCCATCGGCGGGGTGATTGCCTCCAGTCTGTTTGGTTTGCCCAACGATGTGTATTTCCAGATTGGACTGCTGACCACGCTCGGGTTGACCACCAAGAACGCCATCCTGATCGTGCAGTTTGCCAAGGCTCGCGCGGAGGACGGGATGAGATTGATTGAAGCGACGTTGGAAGGCGCGAAACTCCGCCTGCGTCCGATCATCATGACGTCGCTGGCCTTCGGCTTCGGCGTGTTGCCACTGGCCTTGGCTAATGGCGCCGGCGCCGGTGCGCAACGCGCGATCGGCATCGCCGTGGTCGGCGGCGTGGTGACTTCGACATTTCTCGTGACGCTCTTTGCGCCGCTGTTCTTTGTGTTGATCGAAAAGAGCCTCGGCAAAAAGCGGCGCCCCGCAACCGTGAACCTTGCGGCTCTGTCACCAGGAGAATCGCTCACATGAAGAAGAACGCACTTGTTTTACTGGCCGGCATGGGACTCGTTGCCGGATGCACCATGACGCCAAGATATACGCGGCCCGCCGCGCCCATTCCTGCGGTGTGGCCGACGGGTGCGGCGTATGCCACTCAACACGTCACCAACGACTATCAACTTCCGGACTGGCAGGAATTTTTCACTGACGAAAAGTTGCAGCAAGTCATCAGCATGGCGCTCACGAACAACCGTGACTTGCGATTGGCCGCGTTGAACGTCGAACGCGCGCGCTCTCTCTACGGGATTCAGCGAGCGGAACTGTTCCCCGTCATCAACGCCAATGTCACCGGGAGCAAATCGCGAGTTCCGGCCGATCTCTCGAGCACCGGTAGCCGTCAGACGGTGGAACGCTATGATGCGAATCTCGGAGTGGCGGCTTGGGAAATTGATTTCTTCGGTCGCATCCGAAGTCTGAAAGATAGCGCGCTCGAAAATTATCTCGGCACGGAACAAGCCCGGCGCAGCGCGCAAATTCTTCTGGTGTCTTCGGTCGCCCAATCGTACCTGGCGCTGGCAGCGGACCGAGAGGCGTTGACGCTGGCCGAAACCACCCTGGCCAGTCAGCAATCTTCTTACGACCTCATCAAGCGCCGTCACGAACTTGGGCTGGTGGCGGAACTGGATTTGTTCCGCGCGCAAGCGCCGCTCGAAGTGGCGCGCCGGGACGTCGCCATTTATCAACAGCGCGTGGCCCAGGATCAGAATGCGCTGAACCTTTTGGCCGGTGCACCAGTGCCGGAGGAACTGCTGCCCACAGCATTGGAAGGCGTGAGCCCGCCACATCAGGTGGCCGCGGGATTGCCTTCCGATGTGCTGTTGCGCCGGCCAGATATTTTGCAAGCCGAGCATCAACTCAAAGCCGCCAATGCCGACATCGGCGCGGCGCGCGCGGCGTTCTTTCCGCGCATTTCACTCACCGCCGCCATTGGCACGGCCAGCAGCGATCTGTCCGGTCTTTTCAAGTCCGGCTCAGGCGCGTGGAGTTACGCGCCGCAAATCGTGATGCCGATCTTTGATGCGCGCACCTGGTCCGCGCACACCGCGGCCAAAGTGCAACGCGAAATCGCCGTGACCCAATACGAGAAGGCGATTCAAACGGCCTTCCGCGAAGTCGCGGATACTCTGGCCGTGCGCGGCACGGTGGATGAACAGGTCGCCGCGCAGCAATCCCTGGTTAATGCGTCCCGCGAAACCCATCGCCTTGCCACTTCACTTTTCGAACAAGGCATCGACAGTTATCTGGGAGTTCTCGACGCGCAACGATCGCTCTTTGCTGCGCAACAGGCATTGGTCCTCCTGCGCTTCCAAAAAGTGGCAAGCGACGTGCAACTCTACGCGGTGCTGGGCGGCGGTTCGCAGACCAATTCGCCGTCCGAACTCGTGGCCGCCTCCGCTTCAACCGACAACCCCGGCGCAAAATGATTTCAACAACGCGAGGTGCTTATGAGAAACGGGAACATCAATGGAAACGGGAAATTCGTCGGGGGGCTGGTTCTCGACACGCCCGCTCGCCAAACCGTGCCGGCGACGCTTGAACCGGGTCGCACTCGGACTGAAACGCTACGGGCCGATGCGACGATCCTCCCACCAGACAACGGCAAACGTTCGGGTGTGGACTGGCAGATGATTGTGCTCTGGTTCTTCATCACTGTCAGCTTTGCGGCACTGGCCTTCTGCGGTTATTTCATTTGGGCCAAATGCCGCAGTGAACTGCCATTCTGAGCCGGAAACTTTCGCCAGAGGCGCGACGATTTCCTGGAGTCGGCTGTCCTTAACCGACGGCAAATCAGGTTATTCACCGATGGGAATAACTTCGTGAAAAACGCAGCCGGCTTGTGGAATCAGTAGTAATTCGGTTGGGAATATCTTTGTAGAATTATTTTTCGAAAATTTTCTTGAGCGCCACTATCCGTGGTAGCAGAATGCGCCTGCTCCCCCACTAATGGGGGTTCGCGTTTTCAGAAACAGCCCGGTTTTGTTGAGGAATTCACGAAGTTTTGGCGTTTATCGTGTAGTTTTGTCCTCAGGAGGGGCGGTTAGTAACGCAGGAAAAAGTCTAAACCAGAGGATTTACCATGATTGATGCACGAGAAGAAGTTTTGGCGTCCCCAGCCACCCAAACGCGCCGCCGACCTGCTGCTGTCGCGGCCACTCGCAATGCCCGGCGCGAGAGTGTTGCCAAAGGCAAGTCTGCCTCGTTTCAACGCGTCTTCAGTGACGCGAAAGTGAAGCCATTCGATCAAATCGAGTGGGATCGTCGCACTGCCGAGATTACTGACGATGGCGGCAAAGTGATTTTCAAACAGGAGAACGTCGAGGTGCCGAAGTCGTGGTCGGTGCTCGCGACCAAAGTTGTCGTTTCAAAATATTTTTACGGTGAGCAAAACACGTCCGAGCGCGAAACCTCCGTGCGCCAGTTGATTCATCGTATCACGCGCACCATCGCGGATTGGGGCATCAAGGACGGTTATTTCAGCAAGGCGGAGGGCGAAATCTTTTATGATGAGTTGACCTGGCTGTGTGTAAACCAATACGGCGCGTTCAATTCGCCGGTGTGGTTTAACGTCGGGCTGTATCACCAATACGGTATTGGCAAGAACTCGGACAAGGGCAACTGGGTTTACAATCGCAAGACGGGCGAGGCCGAGCGCGCTTCGACCCAATACGAGTTCCCGCAGTGCAGCGCCTGCTTCATCCAGTCCGTGCTGGATAATATGGAGAGCATCATGAAGCTCGCGTACTCGGAGGCGATGCTGTTCAAGTTCGGCTCGGGCACGGGCACGGATCTTTCACCCATTCGTTCGGCGCGGGAGAAACTCAGCGGTGGCGGGCGTCCGAGTGGTCCGATGAGTTTCCTCAAGGTTTACGATCAAGTCGCGAACGTCGTGAAGTCTGGCGGCAAGACACGTCGTGCTGCCAAGATGAACACGTTGCGCGATTGGCATGGTGACATCGAAGAATTCATCGACGCCAAGCAGAAGGAAGAGAAAAAGGCGTGGGCGTTGATCGAGCAGGGTTATGACGGCTCTTACAATGGCGATGCCTACGGCAGCGTGATGTATCAGAACGAAAACCTGTCCGTGCGGGCAGGGGATGAGTTCATGAAAGCCGCCATCAACGGCAAGGAGTGGTGGACGAAAGCCACGACCAGTGGCAAGCCGCTGGAAAAGAAGGACGCGAGCAAGCTGCTCCACAAGATTGCCGAAGGCACGTGGATTTGCGGCGACCCGGGCATGCAATACGACGGCGCGATTCAGAAATGGCACACTTGCAAAGGCACGGAGCCGATCCATTCCACCAATCCCTGCAGCGAATACGTGTTCCTCAACAACACCGCTTGCAATCTCGCGTCGCTGAACCTGATGAAGTTCAAGCGCGAGGATGGCAAGTTCGACATCGAACGGTTCAAAGCGGCGGTTCGCATCTTCATCACGGCACAGGAGATCCTGGTGGACAACGCCTGCTACCCGACGAAAGACATCGCGGAGAACTCCCACATTTTCCGCACGTTGGGGCTTGGCTTTGCGAATCTGGGCTCGCTCTGCATGAGCTACGGTTTGCCCTACGACAGTGACGAAGGCCGCGCTTTGGCGGGTGCCATCACTGCGATCATGACCGGCCATGCCTACGAGCAAAGCGCCGAACTCGCCGCGCAGATGGATCCGTTCCCCGGTTATCGCGACGCGCGTTGCGCCGGGGTTCCCAAGCCGGCGAAGAAGGACAACGTCGATTCGATGCTGGGTGTGATTAAACTTCACCGCGAGGCGGTGGAAGACATTCATCCGAGCGCGGAATTCGGTTACCTCAAGGAAGAGGCGCGTCGTTGCTGGGATCGTGCCTTGTCTCGTGGCAAGCAAGTCGGCTATCGCAACGCCCAAGTGACCGTGCTCGCGCCCACCGGCACGATCGCGTTTCTCATGGACTGCGATACCACCGGTGTTGAGCCCGACATCGCGCTGGTGAAATACAAGCTGCTTGCGGGCGGCGGCATGTTGAAGATTGTCAACCGCACCGTGCCCGAAGGTCTGCGTCGTCTCGGCTATAGCGCCACCGAAATTGAAGGGATCATCGCGCACGTCGAGAAGTTCGACACCATCGAGGACGTCGAGGAGAATGGCGCAACAGTCCGCAGTGGATTGAAGCCGGAGCACCTTCAGGTGTTTGACTGTGCGTTCAAGCCATTCCGCGGCAAGCGCAGCATCGGTTATCTCGCGCACCTCAAGATGATGGCCGCAGCGCAGCCGTTTATCAGCGGTGCGATTTCCAAGACCGTCAACATGCCCAATGAATGCACGGTCGAGGACATCCGGAATACCTACGTTGAAGCCTGGAAGATGGGGCTCAAGTGCGTGGCGATTTATCGCGACGGCTCGAAGCGCTCGCAACCGCTCAACACCAAGAAGACCAATGAGGGTGGCGACAAAGCGGAAGCTGCGGCTGACAGCTCTGATCTCCAGGCCCGCATCAAGGAACTCGAAGCTTTGGTGGCCAGCCTGCGTCTGGAAGCCGGCAAACCTTTGCGCCGTCGCTTGCGCGAGACCCGCACGGCAGTGACGCACAAGTTCGATATCGCGGGTCATGAAGGTTATCTCACGGTTGGCCTGTTCGATGATCAGCAGCCCGGCGAGTTGTTCGTCACGATGGCGAAGGAAGGTTCAACCATCGGCGGTTTGATGGACGCCATCGGCACGCTGACCAGCATGGCGCTGCAATATGGCGTGCCGCTGGAAGCGTTGGTCCGCAAGTTCGCGCATCAACGCTTCGAGCCGAGCGGGTTCACGAAGAATCCGGAAATTCGCAATGCGGCTTCGATCACGGACTACGTCTTCCGCTGGATGGCGATGCAGTTTGTGCCCGGTTACCGGGAGGCCAACACGGTGGCCCGAAATCAACCTGAACTCGCGATGCCCGGCCTCCTCGAGGAGCTAAAAAAAAAGATAAACCGGCCAGTGCCGGAGTTGGCCATCTCGGAAGACAATGATGTGCTGGATGCGGAGGCGGCGATTGATGCTGCGGCGTTCCACGCTCCCGTTCCCAGGAAGGTGACGTCTTTGAGCGATTCCGTCGCGCACTTTCAACAGGATGCGCCCACCTGTCCGAACTGCGGCCACGTCGCGGTGCGCAATGGAGCTTGTTACAAGTGTTTGAATTGTGGGGAAAGCCTTGGTTGCTCGTAACCCGAGATAATGCACAAGGCGGGCCGGGCGGATTATCTGCCCGGCCTGTTTTATTTCCAAGTCAAAGCAGTGCTTCCGCTTCTGAAATGAGTTTTGCCAGCGGAACGCCCAGCGCTTTTGCCAGCGACTTGCTCACGTTGAGACTGGGATTACGGAGCGAACGCTCGACTAATCCGATATAGGTGGGATGCAACTCGGCTTTCTCTGCTAGCGCTTCTTGAGAAAGATTCTTCGCTTCTCGATGCTTTTTCAGCACGAGCGCAAAGGCATCAGTCATTTCCAGGCGCGGCATGACACGGATGTTTCCAGTCTCGAACGGGTAGGCGTCGTAACAGTAACACCAT
>DASUGI010000324.1:0-8526 GCA_036274115.1 Verrucomicrobiia bacterium | reverse complement strand
TCTGCCGAAGTTGTCTCGCGAAACCGCCCAACGAGCCACTCGCACTTTTTGAAATCCAGCCGGAAGCATCTGTCAGACATTTGCGTTCGACAAGACCAAGTTGTACGGAACTTATTGACACATAAATTCACGAACTCCTTCCGGCTACCCCAGTGTCCGTGAACCGAACCTACCATTCCAGCATCAAAGTGGGACAAATCGGATAGCGTCCCGACTCGGCGCCGTACACCGTCAATCCCCCTTCACGCGCTGCTCCTTCAGGAACCAAACAACGCAATCGAATCGCATTCCCCTCCAGGTTTGAAATAATCCGCTGCATCAAGTGCTGTTCCACGGTCGCGCTCGTCAAGTAACCGTAAGCACCACGGGCCCCGCGCAGGTAGCTTAATACTCCTCTGGAGTCGTGAGGGTGATTGGAGAGGGTCGCCTGATGAACCGTCACGCCGTTTAGCTGAACCTCCACGTTCGTTTGGAAGAGATCGTCATCAGTCTGCGGAAAATCACCGCGTCGCGCGGACAGTTCGCACAACACCGCGAGACGCTTCAACTTGTCCATGGGCAATCCCTCCACCGCAAAACTCCATTCGAAATAGCCATGACCGTGACCAAAACATTCATCCGCAGTTTGCGCGCGCTGACGAGTTCGCATCGGACCACTCCACTCGGCTGCCGACCACTCGTGGGGTCGGCGTCGCAGGATCATCCGTCCCGGCTCTTCGGCGCGAGCGGAAGGATACTCGGCGGCCACGAGAAACTGCACGAAATTATGAGCGATTACTTTTCCGTCAGCGGTCATTGCGTCGAAATCCACCGTGCACAGTGATGTGAAATCCGGCATTCGCACCTCCAGCGTGTGTGCCAGATCAACGTGCCGATGGGGAAAGGCGAGCGGCAACATGTCGTGTTGCAGGTTGGGGTGCAGTTCTCCCAACGTGTCCATGCCGCCCAACCGCCAGGCAAGCGTGACGTTCTCATACTTTTGAACCGAATAGTGCGAAGAGTAAACCGGGAGGCGCACGACCTCTCCGGGCTCCGCCCGCGCTACCGGAGGCGCATCAATAATCAAAACGTTGGCCGCATTGATCGTCGCCGGGTCGTAGCCAAATTTCTTGGGAGTTCGATCGTAATTAAGAACTCCGTTATACTCCCACTCGACGTCGTGCAGTTCGGTGTAAATGTAGGCGGATACCTGCTCATGACGCCGCAGCTCGGCCGTGAGAAACTTAAAGCTCCAGCTCACGTCACAATCACCATCCAGCGCGCCGATGCCGCCATACTCACTGTTCATCAGCGGCTGGCCTCGATGCTGGTAGCCCGGCACGTAGTTGAACGTTGATCCGGGATACGTGGATTCGACGATCTTGGTGATGTGCTCCTTGGCCCGCTTGTAATCGTTGATGTAAAAGTGCCAGGAATTGATGTCCGTGTCTCCGTGGGCGAAGTAATCGAGGTGTTCCCAGTGACAGACGCTCATGTCCTCGACCAACCGCGTGGGGTCGAGTTTCTTCCCAAGTTCCCACATCTTCTGCACCCAGGTGTGGGCGGGCAAATTCGCAAGCTTGCTGCGTTTGGGTGCCGTCTCGACGGATTTTAGAGCTTCCACCGCCGTGGCGTCGGCCGCTTCAACCATCGTCGTTGATACTGGAGCGGCCGGCTCTGGCGTTTCCATCTCGGTGAAATCCGACGGAGTTTTCGGACGCGATGGGTGAATCAAGTTCACAAACTCCTCCTGCCCTCCGAATCCCCAGGTTTCATTGAACATGCACCAGGCGATGATGGAAGGATGGTTGAAATCGCGCTTGATGGCCTCGCGCATCATCCGCTCGAAACGCTCCTGTCCCAGGGGAGTATTCCCGCCTTCGCCGAAGTTTGGAAGGTCGGCCATCAGAAAAATCCCCAGGGTGTCCGCATAATACAGCAACAGCGGGTCATCCACCTTGATATGAATACGGAGAAAATTGAAACCGAACTTCTTTGCACAGGAAATATCGTCGATAAATCGCTGCACCGACCCGGCGGTATAGACTCCCTCGGGGTAAAAAGATTGATGAAGTGCTCCACGCAAATAACGCGGCGTGCCGTTGAGTCGCAAATACACCGCGCTGCTGCCATTCAGCGGCGCGAAATCAATTTTCCGCATGCCAAAATAAGTGTGCACCACGTCCAGAACGGTTTTTCCCCGCAACAAAGTCAACTTTAGCCGATACAGATGTGGAGCGTTCGGATCCCAGAGCAGTGTCGAGGGAATTTTGAAGACATGCTGGGCCATTCCCTCTTCAATCTCACATCTGGCATCAGGCAAATTCCTGCCCTCCGGTGTGGTGACCGTAAGACTCACGATCTCATGGGAAGCATTGCTGCAATTGTTGCAACTGACCGCGATGTGTGCACTGCCGGCGTCAACGTCAGGCGCGATTCTAAAACTGTCGATGTGCGTATCCGCGCGGGGCTCGATGAAGACGGTTTGCCAAATGCCGCTCACTGTTGTGTACCATCGCCATTGCTTGCCCACCGGTTGCTCGTGATTGTCCATTGGATCTTCCACACGAAACACCAGAATTCCCTGTGCGCTTCCGTCCGCTGAGAACTCCAGCGCATCAGTAAGATCAAATTCGAAAGGCGTGTAGCCTCCTTCGTGACGCCCCAGGTGCTTGCCATTGCACCAGCAGTCCGTAAAAAAGTCTGCCGCACCAATCGTTAAGATGATGCGTTTATCTTTCCACGGTTCGGTATTGGGAATCGTCACCCTCCGGCGATACCAACCGACTTCGTAACGGGCGGCGGAACGGTGGTTCATCCGCGTGACCTCCAGCGGATTCAGGAATATGCGCGTCGAATAATAATTCTCGTTGCCGGCCGAATCCCCTTCCCGCCACGCTGCCAGCGATTCCCAGCAAAACGGAACAATGATCTGCTCACGCCAGTCCTCATTGTCTGGTGCGAACCAGCTTTCCTCCACCCCGCGTCGTTCGCCGTCAAACCGAAATTGCCACGGCCCGTTCAGATTGAGCCAGTCCACTCCTTCCAAGGTTCCTCGCCGGCGGTCGGGCCGCGGGTATTCCGGGCGCGGATATAGATAATTGTGTGGCATACAGACAAATGTTCAAATGTCACGCACGCCGTGCCGCCCCGACTTTTGGCAGTTGCATTACGGGTATCGATGCGGCCGTCCTCTCGGTCGAAACCTCTTCCAGGGTGAGTTCAGGAGCAGCGACTTCCCGCTCTGACTCAAATTTGTCGCGTTGCTTCTTCAGCTCCTCGGCAAAGGGCTCATAGATCTCCCGCTCTCCTGCGTCGTTGGCATAATCCCAAAGACCATTGTGACAATGGCGATCATTGTCCCACCCCGGATGATTCAGGATCGGATAGAGACAGATGCCTTTCAGGTCGACGCCGCGCCGCGCCGCCGTTCGCACTTCGTCGCAGATGTACTTCAACCACTCCGGGCGCTTTCGATTCTCCGCACCCGTTTCGGCGATGAACATTGGCCGTCGGTAGCGGTTGTAAATTTCAAGAATCAACTCCGAGAAAGGAAGGTAAAGTGGATGGTCGCGGGTGATGAGGCCAAAGCCCTTGATCCATTGATTGTCCGGATAGTAATTGATGCCGATGATATCGAGATACTTTTCATCACCGCCAATCTGCGGCCAAAGTCGTCCCGACAATAAGTCCCAGCCCTGGAACTGCGCGGCCCGATGGGCGGCTGCAGCAGCGTTGTCTTCGGGACGATTGGGATGCGGAATAACGTGAACAATCGGATCGATGATCGTGTATCTGGCCTGGGGAATGACCGACCACACCGCCTCCATCGCCTCGATTGCGGCGCGGGCCAGTTGCACCTTCAGTTCGAACGAGTGCCCCTTGCAATAGGGATTCATGTAGGCACTCTCACCGCCAGCCCAGGCGAAGAATGAGATTTCATTAATCGGCGTCAGCACCACCAGGTCATCCGTTTCGTTGCGCAACCACCGGGCAAAAGCCTTTGCCATTTGCGCGAAACGTCGGACAAATTCCGGCTTGAAGATGTCGATGTCCTCAGGCCAGCCGTAGTGACACAAGTCCCAGATCACTTGCACCCCATGGGCCTGTGCCGCCTTCATGAAAGGTTCGGCGGTGGAAAAGTCATAGTCACCGGCGCGTTTCTCAATCAAGTGCCAACGCAGGCCCTCGCGCGCGACCTTGAATCCAAGCTCCACCATGCGCCGATAATCCAAATCACAAAATCGGTCGTGCTGGGTCGAATGGACCAAATCCAGCCGCCGCCCCGTTGCCAGTTGGTGGGTGGAACATTCAAAGCCTGCCATGAAGTAGCTGCGAAACAGCTTTTCCGCAGAATCGGCAGAACCATTTTGAGTGCTTTCTCGTGTTGATGTGCTCATAGCGAACTTACGGGCTGTATTTGGACTCGAGTTGTTGCCACTTTCTCCAACTGCGGAAACGTCACCGTCGTAACTTCAGTCTGGTGATTCAAGCTCAGCGCCTGCGCGCGATCGCAGCCGCAGATTTTTGCGAACACGGTCAGCGCCTGAGCCACGACTTGATCCATGTTGTAATACTTGTAGGTCGCCAACCGACCTACGAACAACACTCCCTTCGCTCGCTTGGCCAGCGCCTGATAGCGTTCGTACAGCTCCAGATTCTCCGGGCGCGGCATTGGGTAATACGGATCGCCCTCTGCATGGGAATACTCATACACAATGCTGGTTTTGGCGTGTTGCTGGCCGGTCAGATGTTTGAACTCCGTGATGCGCGTAAACGGATAATCATTCGGGTAATTGACCACCGCCACCTGTTGAAACCTGGGTGTATCCAATGTCTCGTGTTTGAATTCCAACGAGCGATAGGGCAGGCGACCGAAGCGGTAATCAAAGAAGGCATCCACCGGCCCGGTGTAGATCATCGTTGAAAATGAAATGTCATTCAGCAGCTCGTTGTAGTCCGTGTTCAAAAGGATCTTGATGTTCGGATGATCGAGCATGTGCTCAAACATGCGCGTAAAACCGTGCCGCGGCATCGCCTGGTAGGCATCAGTGAAATAGCGGCTGTCGCGGTTGGTCCGCGTCGGAACTCGCGCGGTCACCTGGGCGTCCAACTCGGAAGGGTCGAGCCCCCACTGCTTGCGGGTGTAGCCACGAAAGAATTTCTCGTACAACTCCCGGCCGACCTTACTGACCACGACGTCTTCCGACGTGCGAATGTTTTCCAACTTCTCCGCGCGAGCGGCCAGAAAGTCCTTCATTTGCGCGGAATTCAGATTAGTGCCGTAAAGCTTGTTGATGGTATCGAGATTGATTGGGATCGGAACCAGTTGACCGTCCACAAACGCGAGCACCTTGTGCTGATAATGCCGCCACTCGGTGAAACGCGACAGGTATTCAAAGACGTCGAGATTTGCCGTATGAAAAATATGTGGCCCGTACTTGTGGACCAGAATCCCGGCATCATCGTAGTGATCGTACGCGTTCCCGCCGATGTGTGGCCGCTTGTCCACCACCAGCACTTTCTTGCCTAAACCACGCGCCAGCCGTTCTGCCAGCACGCTTCCCGCAAACCCGGCTCCCACAATTAAATAGTCGAACATACTGCTTATTCATATTTGCGATCAAAAGGCTGCCGGCTCGGACAGCGGGATCAGACCGCCTCGGTGAATCAAGTCTAAATGAGCTTCATGGAGGAATTGTCGGCCCGATTTCCTCGCGAGAGCCGTTTCAATGTGATCGTCCATCTTCGCCACAATACTGTCCCACGTGTTTTCCGACGCTTGCTTCAACCCGGCACGAATGCGTTCCTGACTCGGTGATTCCACTGCCTCGCGGCAAAATTGAATGAACTCCGAGACATTCCTTGCAATTGCCACTGACGGAAAATTCGTAACTACGTCCGCAATCGCTGTGGAGACAATCGGTCGCCCGGTGGCCATGTATTCCAGAGCCTTGGTCGGATTGATAAATTCCGTCGCCTCGTTCAAAGCAAATGGCATCAGGCACACGTCGAATCCTTTGATGTAACCCGGAAGGTCGTCATATTTTTTCCCACCCAACCAATGAAGATTCTTCCGGCGCGGCAATGCATTCGGGTCAACCTTCGCGACCGGCCCGACCATCACCACCTGCCAGGCCGCATTCGCATCCGCCAGTTCCGCAAGGAGTTCATAGTCGATCCGTTCGTCCACTACCCCGACGTAACCCAATCGCGGCGATGGAATACCTTTCACGTCCTCCGGCAAAAGCAGCGTTTCCGACATCGCCTTTTCAAAGTGTTCCACTTCAACGCCACAGCCGTAAAAATGGCAGTTCGGATTATAGGGTTGTTTCGCCTCAAACATCCTCCGGCCACCGGTAAAGACCACGTCAGCGAGGGAAAGCAGGGTGCGCTCCCGCTGGATAATCTCCGGCGGCGCAAACTTAAACTTTGATAGCTCGTCCATGCAGTCGTACACAATTGCCGACTCCCCCATGTAACCCGCAAACGCCGTTACCGCCATGGGGTCATAAAACCATTGCACGGGCGCTTCGAACTTGCCCAGCAGCGGGCCACTCAAAAGATCCTGAACCAAACGCCGCCGCTCCCGATCCACAAAAGCGCCATCGTGCCAGCACGAACAGGGAAACTGCACCTGTGCTCCAATCAGATTGTCGTGAACCGGGTGATGCCTGCGAATGCGTGGCGATTGCAGCTCGTGACTTGGTGGCAGCGTCTCAACGAACAGCACGCGATGGCTTTTTATCAAACGAGAAAAAATTTGTTGTGGCCGCTGCCAGACCCATTCCCATTGAAGATGACAATGCACGATGATGGGATAAGACAAGACACCCACCGAATCTCCATTCCCGGTATGTCGGTCCATGCCAATGACCAAGCCGCAAACGTGCCACCAGAAATTTGGGGCGCTGACTCTCGTACCAAACCGAATCGGATCTGACCTACACAAAGTCGCCAGGTGGAGAGCGAAGCATTGCAGGCATGGCTATCTCGCTACGTGAATCGTTTGGTGAGCGGAATGCTCAGTAACAATCGGCCACGTTTCTGGCTGACTCAATCACGTGTCGCTGGCCTGCATTGTGCAACCTTCAAAGACGGTCACCATGCAGGTTGCAATCGCTTACCATGCCCCGCGCTCGCGAGAGACCGGCGCAGCGCCACAATTCCAAGAGCACATCTGTCGAAACCCATAGCAAATCCCCATGGCACACTCACTGCGGGTCAATCCTTCGCCGGTAACATCAAATCAAAGTTAAAGAAAAATGTTTATGAAATCACCATTATCATCGCCAATTCAGAATCGAGCAACGCTCCTGGGCGTCTGCCTGGGGCTCATTGCTGTTGCTACCTTTGCCGCCGACGAAAGCACGCGGCCCGGGACAAAAACGGATCGCCCCACCCAACCTGAGTATAAATCCCCATCCGCTGCCACTCAGGAACAGATGACGGATCAACAATTCGTTTACAAGGCGGCGCTCGGGGGACAAAAGGAAATCATGTTGAGCCAAT
Source organism: Verrucomicrobiia bacterium (assembly GCA_036274115.1). Classification (GTDB taxonomy): domain Bacteria; phylum Verrucomicrobiota; class Verrucomicrobiia; order Limisphaerales; family JADLHS01; genus JADLHS01. The sequence continues at coordinate 1,035 of DASUGI010000324.1, read as the reverse complement.
TGGCTCTCGAAAAATCACAGAACGACGAAGTAAAGAACTTCGCGAAAAGGATGATCACCGACCACTCCCAAGTGGGTCAGCAACTCGCGCAGATCGCACAAACCAAAGGCCTGACGGTGCCACCGACCAATGCCTTTGAGCTCGCTGCGAATGCCGCCACCCCGCCGGCTGTTGGCGGAACAGCGGACACATCGCCAGGTCGAACCGCGGAGTCCCCACGCGGCAGCGAGCAAAAGCAGCCACCGGGATCGGCTGCCGGTAGCGGCCAGTCGCAAGGTGGAACGGCCACTGCCGACTCAAAACCGTTCGGCATGGCGCAAATTCCGCAATCGGATTTGCATGCGGTCAAAAAGCTGGAAGACAAGACCGGTTCTGAATTCGATACCGCTTACGTCTCGGAGATGGTAAAGGACCACAAACAAACCATTGCCAAGTTTGAGCAGGCATCGCGGTCCGCAACGGACCCGGAATTGAAACAGTTTGCCTCAAGCACACTGTCCAAGCTTCGCGAGCACAGTCATATGGCCGAGCAACTCGCCCAGACCACTGGCGCGCAAACGAAATAACCTCGAATCTCACCCGCACGTGGCTCGGATCATCTCCGAGCCACTTTTATTGTACGCTCACTTTCGGCCTGTCTGCCTGGGCAAATGAGTTTTCGAAAGCACTGACCAGTTCGGGCAGCACACCCTCCAACGCGACTTCAATGCGTCGCCACTCGGGAATCATGGGCGAGCCGAACAAATGGTCCTGGAATTCCCGGTAGGCCTGGTCCAACGCTCCCGCGAAGATTTCAATCAACCCCAACTCCTGATGCCGATCAAACTTCGGGAGGCTGTTCATTTCCGAATGCGCTTCGTAAATCCGCACGTAGCTACGGGCATTGGCCAGATAGGTGTGTTTGAGTGTGCGCAAAAAGTCCTGAGTTAAAATCGAACCGCCCGACGAAAGCCGGGTGAAGAACGTTCGCGCAATATCCGAAGCCATCTTCTGCAGCCCCACAGTGGGATCTTCTCCGACCTCCTGGTGTTTGTG
>DASUGI010000323.1:0-3631 GCA_036274115.1 Verrucomicrobiia bacterium | reverse complement strand
GAGGAAGAAGGAATAAACAACCAGATGAACACTCCGATGGTTGCTGCTCCGACGAGGCTGAGAAGGAAAGTTTCCATACGAACGATCGTGTCGCCTATCGCTCCAATGTTGAGCCATGCGGCCAGAAAACACAAGAGAACCCGCACATGAGCAGCAATTCTCATTGTGACGTGGTGTCGAATTGAGGGGAAGCGGCGATTTAGGCGAGGCGCACCGGGCAGGAGGGGCTTTTAGACTGGTGGAAACCAATTCGGGCAATGCGTGGCCGCACGCGCGGGTGGCGTGTCTGCGTCCGGGGTTGCCGGTCTAGCTTTTTTGCGCAGCGTAGGGCCCGACTTCCTGGCCTCGCATCATGAAATCCATCAGCCGCTCCCAATTCTCGAAATACCAGTAAGCAGTTAGCGCCTCGAGATGCTGAAAGAACTTTCGGCGGGCGCCGACCGCGGCGCGGACCAGCCGGTAGCTCGCGTCGGTCACTTCCAGGAGCGTGTGGAAGCCGAAAGCCAGCAGGTTCAGGGTCAGCAACACGCTGGAGAGATGCTTTTTGCCGTGACCGAAGTTGTGTTCCAGGTGATAGCCTTTGGTCTTGAGCACGTTGTTGTTTTCGTTTTCGATTTTCCATCGCGCCCTCGCGGCGGTGACCAGGCCGCTCACATTTTCGGCGTTGATCTCCCAGTCGGTGATGAAGGCGTTGCGATAGAGCACCGTTCCCTCGCCGTTGGTGATGGTCAGTTCGCACCAGTTGACCTTCAAAGCATCGTCGCTGTCGGTCAGCGGCACGTGATTGGCCCAGCGATAGTAGTGGTGTTCCCAACGGTTGCTCTTGCCTTTGACGCGCAGCTTCAAAGTGTCCAAGGCGCGGCCCGGTTCCAAAGCTTCCACCCACCCATAGAGATGGGAATGGGACGAGGGCTTGCAGGTGAAGAGAAAGTGGAAATTGTGGAGCAGCACTTGCCGGCAGAACGGTTGATGAGCGTAAATATCGTCGCCCAGCAACGTGTCGTTGCCCGTAGAGTAACGCTGAGCGTGGGCGGCGAGCCAGCGCTTGGCGGCGTTGATTTCGCAGTCCTGTTTGGCCTGCCCGTCCTGTGGCCGGATGAACTCCGGGCGCAGCGGCACCACCTGAGAGTGGCCTGGGCTGACGATGACCGGAGTGATGGCACTGTGGTAATGAGTGATCTGGCCTTCGGCGTGCCGGATACAGGAGCAGTTCTCGCAGTGAATGTTTTTGGATTGGGAGGAGAAATACCACGTGGCATCCAGCGCGATGAGCCGGGTGTTCTTCACCGCGCGCATCGCCTCCAGCAAACCTGTTTGAGCAAAGGCCTGGTGCAGGTCATCAAAGAGGCCGAACAACTCGGAAGCTTCGACCGGGTCGAGCGTTTGGCGGATTTGATTATCGCAAGGGATGCTCTCGACGCCGAAGAGGGAACGGGCGTTGTTGCGTCCGTGAGCCTTCTCCATGTTCTGCTGGAAACTGAGGAACGAAGGACATTGGGTAAAGAAAACCGCAAAGGCCGAAAGCGCGAAATCGGCCATGCTGTAGAAGCAGTTCTCGCCGGTGCGCCGGTCCGGCAGTCCGGCAAAGACGGTACGCCAGCGTTCGATAAGCTGATCGAAGCGGCGCGCGTTCATGCGCCAAAGGAATGCCGGTACTGTTCTAAAAGTACAAGTTACAATTGTGTGACAAGTGTAACCAACAGGTGAACTTTGCTCTTACTTCCAAACGCCTGCCGTCGTCGCGCCTACCCACAGCCCCTCCACCCTTCGCCCCAATCCTTAGCTAGCCGTTGAGGGTTTCACCTTTGGGTGAAGGTGATTTGGTGCAGGATTGAACAAAATTGCGGCGGTTGCGTCAGGTATACATGCCTGCCATCACCAAGCGTGATCGCCCCTTTCGGATCGAGTTTGTTTCCAATAAATCTGCTTCTCCCCTCGGGGGACTGCCCGCCATCGAAGCACTGGCTCAACAATTCGGTCTGTGGAAGAAGATCAAGGGTCTGGCCGGGCTGGACCGGCGTGTGCGCAAAAGCCGCGGCTATGGTCCGGAGGTGATGCTCGCGCAATTGATCTACGCCTTTGTCACCGGCGGGGACAGTTTGGCCGACTGCGAGAAGCTCAATGACGATCCGCTGGCCAGGCGCCTGGCCGGGGTGGCGCGCTTTGCCGATGAAACCACGGTGGGGGAGTGGCTGCGCGGACAAAGTCCCGAGAGTCTCCAGGCACTGCTCCAACTGAATCTGGATTTCGTGCAATGGGTCAGCGCGCAACTGCCGGCGGCGCGCTGGCTGCACCTGGGCCAGCGCGAGGTTTTCTTCGATGACACGGAATTGGAAGTATCGGGAAAGCATTTCGAAGGTGCGCGGCTCAATTACGACAATAAAGTGGCACTCTGCTGGCAGGTGCTTTGGGTGGGGCCATTTCTGGCCGCCCAACATCTGGGTGGCCAGGGGGAAGTCAGCAGCGAGTTAGAGCGGCTCTTGAACTTCAGTGCGCCACTCTGGCAAAAGCACCCCGCCTACTTTTGTGCCGATAGCGCCTCCTCTGCCGGCAAATATCTGGAGCGCATTAGCGCCGAAGCCTGGTCCTGGAGCGTGAGCTATAATAAATGGACCGGGCCGCTGGAACGCACGGCGGAGGACTTGCCCGCAAGCCAATGGAGCCCAGTAGTCGAACAGACCTGGAGAAACGGCCAAGTCATGTACGAACAATTTGCCTGGATCAAACACCAGCCCGAAGGCATGGCCCAACCGGTGCTCTTTGCCGTGGCGCGCCGCCGCCAAGCCAATGAAATGTTCTGGAAGTACGGCTTCATCGCCTGCGAGAGCCAGCGCAGCGGCACTCCACAGAGAGTTTTTGAGCGGCACCATCTCAAAGGAGAAAAAGAACAACTCTTCAGCGAGGTGCTCACCGGTCTGGATTTGCATCACCCGCCTTGCTCCGAACTGATCGCCAACCAGATCTACTACGCGGTGGCGGCTTTGGCCTACAATCTCCTCATCGCCCTCAAACTGCTGCATCTGCCCGACCAACGCCTGCGCTGTAAATTCAAAACCCTCATCCGCGAGATCATGGTTTTGCCCGGACAGTTCATCTCCCATGCCCGGCGTCTGACCGCACGCATCTTTGTCGCGCCCCAGTGGCTGGACTGGTGGCGGCTCATCTACCAAAAGCTGCAAATCCGTCCCAGCGGGTAAGCCCCTACCGTAAAAAATCGCCAACGCATCCCCAGTGTCCCGCCGGGGAAGGGAAATCTGTCGCCCTACGATAAAGCAACCTCCACAAATGGACCCGTTCGGACCGACCACGATCTAAAATCTGGATCCTCGGAGCTTGTGAAGAGCATACCCAGCCCCAAGACTGCCCCACATTCCACTTCAACCCCAAAAAATTTCGCAACTCTATTCGTAGCTAAGGATTCGGGTAAGTAATAAAAAGGGATTTTATTTGTTGACAATAACAACTGTATCAATAACTATACCGCCGATATGTAACGCCTGCTTGAATAGGAAGCCGGTCCAATCGAGAATCGCGCCGCATCAACTTTCGCGTTCCGCCCTTCTCGCCTGAGCCGAAAAATCGCCACGCCGTTTCGTGGCTCTTCCCGAGGTAGGGTCCGCTGTCCCCAGCG
>DASUGI010000322.1:0-2768 GCA_036274115.1 Verrucomicrobiia bacterium | reverse complement strand
TTAAAGCCGATCTCGCGACCGTTCTCGTGCCACGAAACGTATGAAGGAATGCCCAGCGGCAACTTCGGCGCGCGTAGCTTTTTGCCGGAGCGCACTTCAATCAGGTGAATTTTTCCGATGCCATCTTCGTTGGTGACAAAGGCAATAGTCTTGCCGTCGGGCGACAGATCAAATTCATCCACGTCCCAGTTGATGTCGCTGGTGAGCACGCGCTGAGACTTGGTCTTCAAATCCATTTGCACGAGACGTTGGAATTCAGAGCCCTCGTCGCTGGTGAAGAAAATGGATTTGCCGTCTTTGGCAAACATCGCGCCGCGGTAAGCCACCGAAGGTTCTTTGTCGGGGGTGAGCAGCTCCTTCGAGCCCGATTTTACATCCAGCAGGTAGAGACGGCTTTTGTTGATGGAAATGTATTCGGTAACCAGCAGTTTCGATTTGTCCTTGGACCAATCGGTCGCACGCCAGCCGCCGCCGGACATTTCGGAAAGGAGGCGGTTACTCGCCGGGTCGGCGGGATTCATGACGTAAATGTCGTAGTCGCGACCGTTGCGACGTGTAGAGGTATAGGCGATGAGTTCGCCGTCCTCCGACATGATGCCGCCTTCGTTACGCGATTTGCCGTCGGTGAGTAGCGTGATGCGACCGGAATCCGGATCGAGCCGGTAGAACTGGTAAAACTCTCCGCCGCCGGTGTCCTGGGAAAAGAGAATGTAGCGACCGTGCTTGCGTTGCCAGCGACCGCCGCGTGCAGGTTCGGCTGTAAAGGTCAACCGCTGTCGCGCGCCTCCGGGCATGAGCACCTGGTGTATTTGGTTCGCATCGGCAAAGCGAGTGGTGATGAGTAACTCGCGTTTCACCGGATGCCAACTGTTGAACGTTGCGGTGCGAAATTCCAGGTAGCGGCCGACGTCAGCTTTCAGCTCCTGGGAAGCGGGCGGAATGCCTTCCACCACGAGGTTGTCCGGCGTTTGAGCCTGAAGCATGGCTGCGGTCGCAGCCAGAATGGTCAAAGGAAGAACGCGTTTCATTTGATGCGGTTGGATTGTCTTCAAAAGACGGCATGGGAAGCAACGCAGAAGATGCGTTCTTGTCTTGAAGCGGCACGCGTTGTCTTGAATCAGGTCAGGCGCGCTCGGTTTCGGCGCGACGCGGTTACGTGGAGTGCGAAGGGCGACTTGAGAGTGTCGCCCGTCCGCACCGGTTTGGAGTTTTGCTCCTCGAGACGCCTCCACTCCGGCGTGTTTGGTGTTGAACGTGCTGAAAGCAGGTCGATTCGTAAGCCTTTTTTGGAGCGCAACTGCGCTTGGTTTCGGTTCGAACTATGAATTTAGCCGCCGTTAGGGTTTTGTGCGTTGCGCCTGACCCGCTATTGCTCGAGAGATTAAACGCCCTTTCCCGGGGCGAGGACCTGACGTTTACATGGGCCGAGGACACCGCGTCGGCTTTGCGTCAACTTTCGGATGAGTCGCAGGACATTGTGCTGTTGAACCTTGGTTCCTCCGCCAGCGAAACCTTCGACTCGTTGCGCCAGATAAAGGCGTCTTCGTATGGCCGCCACATCCCCGTCATACTCCTGAGCGGGGAATGCAGCGTCAGTGACAAGGTGCGTGGGTTCGAACTCGGCGCGACGGATCATCTGAGCAGAACGATCGAAGGCGAGGAACTGCGGGCGCGGTTGCTGGCGGCGGGACGCACCAAACGCGCGCAGGACGAATTGAACCAGGCGCGCGCCACTGCCGAAAAGGCGATGCGCGCGAAGGCGGACTTCCTGGCCAACATGAGCCATGAGATTCGCACGCCGATGAACGGCGTGATCGCCATGGCGGGCTTGCTGTTGGAAACGTCATTGACGCCCGACCAGCGCAGTTTCGTGGATACGATTTATTCCAGCAGCGAGTCACTGCTCACGATCATCAACGACATCCTGGATTTCTCGAAGATTGAATCGGGCCGATTGGAATTCGAGAACTGTCCGCTCAACCTGCGTTGTTGCATTGAAGAATCACTCGACTTGCTCGCGACCAAAGCCGCGGAGAAAGACCTGGAACTGACTTATCACTTTGAAGATGGCGTTCCCGAGTATGTGTCGGGCGATGTGACGCGCTTGAGGCAGATCTTTGTCAACCTGCTGGGCAATGCCGTTAAGTTCACCGGTCGCGGTGAAATCGTTGTCTCGGTAAAAGTTCTTTCCGCTCCGGACCCGTCGAGCGACTCGCCTTCGTGGCAATTGCAGTTCTCGGTTCGCGATACCGGGATGGGGATTCCGGCGGAACGGCTCGCGAAGTTGTTTAAGCCTTTCGAGCAAGCCGATGCTTCCATGGCGCGACGCTTTGGTGGCACCGGCCTGGGATTATCCATCAGCTATCGACTGGTTGAACTGATGGGTGGCCGCATGTGGGCCGAAAGCACCGTCGGCAATGGCTCAACGTTTAATTTCTCTTTGGCGCTTCGTGCGACGCCGGGTGCTGAACCTTCGGTGCTCGACCTCAAACAACCGAAGCTGACCGATCTCCGCTTGTTGATTGTGGATGATAACCCGACGAATTGCCGCATCCTCGCCCTGCAAACCGCCAAGTGGGGGATGAACACGCGCACCACACTGAGTGGCGCGGAGGCCCTGGAGTGGGTGCGCCGCGGCGACGCATTCGACCTGGCCATCCTGGACATGCAAATGCCCGGCATGGATGGCCTCATGCTGGCGGCTGAGTTAAGGAAGATTCCGTCCGCGCTGAACATCCCGTTGGTCCTGCTGACCTCGATGGGGGTTC
>DASUGI010000321.1:0-3655 GCA_036274115.1 Verrucomicrobiia bacterium | reverse complement strand
CAATCCTGCCACGCGATTGGCAATCGCCGCAGCGCACGCGAATGGTTCTGGCGCTGAGCCGTCATGGGACAATTTGTTCCTTCTCTCTCCAGTTACTGATGCGGTTGGTTTTGCCGCCAACGATGATGTCCACCCACAAATCGAAGTGATTTGGGTTGTTAGTTGGGCCGGTCGAGACATAGCGAAATGGGTTGATGCTCGCATCGTTTGTGGCAGTCAACATGACCGGACCTTTGATCGATGTTCCCAGTACGATTCCCGTAACGTTATTGGTCACCACCGCCAAATAATCCGAAGCCGAAATTCCAACGAGATAATTCTTCGCATTTTGTGCTTCATCGCCACTCCCCCGACTGACGTTTACAAATCCGGAAACACGTGGTCCTCCAAAGAAGGTCGGCAGATCTCCATTCGATAGGTTCCCTTCACCCGTTTCTGTCTGATACTTGCCATCGATCAACTTGGTGCCGGCCAACTCGTAGAACAATGGATTCACGGCGGGATTGTCCGGATTATCCTGTGGATAATGGCCGTGCTGCGCTTTGTAAGCTTCTATCGCCAGGACCACCTTTTGAAGTTGTGCCCGGGTCTTCTTAATCGCACCCGACTTCTTGATGCCGCTGAATACCGGAAACAGAATCGCTGCCAGCGCGGCGATAATGGCCATCACGACGAGCAGTTCGACCAGGGTGAAAGCTTGTCGGCGCAGGCGCGGGAAGTAATGGTTTAATTTCATTTTTGCCGGGTCAACGTTCGCGGAGTTCGCTCTCCATCCGCTCACTCAACCATTGTTTGATCATGCTCTGGTAATTCAAATACCGCGACCGCGCGAGGCGTTTGATGCGCGCCAACATGCGCGGATCCATTCGCAACGTGATGGTCACCGACTCCGAAACCTCGCTCGAGCCCGCCACCGCCACTTCCATCAGCCGCAAGTCTGGACGACACTCCGACCAGAAGTCCGCTTCGGACTCCTCGCTGTCGAACATCGGCACGTCTTCCCAGTTGGCGATGGTGCGCATCTGCAGAATCTACAAACTCACTTTGTTACCAACCTGCCGATTATTGCGACAGGGTCTGATCCACCTTGCGTTGATAGAAAAACCGCTCTTCCGGCTGGAAGGTCCGGGCGTAAATAATCCGAATCTGCTTCCCGTTCGTCCGATACACGCTGAAAACGCCTTCACCGCCGGCCGTTACGCCCAGGTTAAAAAAACGGGCCTGCACCGAAAACCTTGGCGAGTCCGGGAGGAGCTTCACCGCAAACGGGTCCTCGAACGACTCTTCCACCTCACGCTGAGTCAAAGAACTTCCCATTTCAAAAGGCGGGTTATTCCAATCGAACTCCATATTCGGGCTAATTGTAAATAAAACGCCAATGCAATGTCTTTACTTTGTATTTACGCGCACGGTCAGCATGCCGTCAAGTGGTTTGTTATAGGAAAAACAGAATCCAGGCAAACTTGGGCGCCGGATAATCCTTAATCACCGCCGTCACCGTCGCTTCCGCCCAAGCCGTTCATCAGATCGATGAGGGGCAGGAACATGGCGATGACGATACTGCCTACGATGACGGCCAGAAAGATGATCATGATCGGCTCCAGCAATGAAGTCATGGCCGCCACCGCGTTATCCACTTCATCATCGTAGTTGTCCGCAATTTTCATCATCATTTCGGGCAAGGCGCCGGTTTGCTCGCCGACGTCCACCATCGAGACCACCATCGGAGGAAACACTCCGGACGCTTCCAGCGGTGCCGTGATGGTTTCACCTTCCTTGACGCTTTCGTGCACGGCCGTCACGGCATTGGCAATCACCACGTTGCCGGACGTTTCGCGCACGATGGTCAACGCCTGAAGAATCGGCACACCGCTGCTGACGAGCGTTCCCAGAGTGCGGGTGAATCGCGAAATGGCAACCTTGCTGACCACCGGGCCCAGCACCGGCATCTTCAATTTGAATTTATCCCAGACGCGCCGTCCGAATTTGGTTTTCGTGAATAACAGAAACGCAATCACCACAGAGGCAACGGTGATTGCAGTACCGATGATATTGCCTCGGACGGTATCACTGATATTCAGCACCAGTTGGGTAAACGCGGGCAAAGGCCGCCCTTCACCAAGACCGGCAAAGACTTCCTTGAACTTGGGAATAACCACCACAATCAGCACGCCCATGATCGCGACCGCCACCACCAGCACCGCCACGGGATAGAACATGGCGGCGATCACCTTGCCTTTGATCTTCTGCGCCTTCTCCTGAAACTCCGCCAGACGGTTCAACACGACTTCAAGCACACCACCCAGCTCGCCAGCCTTCACCATGTTGACGTACAACCGATTGAAAACTTTGGGGTGCTGGGCCAGCGCCTCCGAGAAAGTGCTGCCACCTTCAACGGCAAGCGAAAGATCTCCGATGATGGATTTCAACGTCGGGTTGCGCTCCTGTTTTTCGAGCACTCGCATGCCGCGCAACAGCGGCAAACCGGCATCGACGAGAGTCGCCAACTGACGCGTGAAGGTCGTAATGACCTTGCTCTTAACTTTGCCACCCAGACCCGGAATCTTGATGTTGATGCTTCCGCCGCCCTTTTTCTTCCCGCCCGCCGACTTGGCCGCAGCGCCGCCGGCCTTCTTTTCCGGCTTGGCCTTGGCCTTGTCGACTTCAACAATCTTGGTGGGGAACAGCCCCATCTCCTTGACACGCCCAATGGCCTCGTTCTGGCTGGCCACTTCGATGGTACCTTTTTGCTCCTTCCCCTTCTGGTCCATCGCCACGTAACTGAATTTTGGCATAACGATTCTGGCTAGGTATATTTGACGACTTCTTCGATAGTAGTATCACCATCAAAGATGCTGCGCAAGCCGTCCTCCCGAAAGGTGACAATTCCGAGTTCAACCGCCTTCTGGCGCAACACCACCGACGGCGCACGCTCCGTGATCATGGTGCGAATGGTGTCGGAGCAAACCAACAACTCGTAAATGCCCTTCCGTCCACGATACCCGGTGTCATTGCACGTCGAACAACCGCGGCCGTAATAAAAAACCTTGTCGCCCAAATCGTGCGGCGAAAGATTCAGCAGCGCCAATTGCGCTTCCGTCGGCTCAAAGGGCGTTCGGCAATCCTTGCAAACTTTTCGAACCAATCGTTGTCCCAATACCGCCATCAACGTGGACGAGACCAGGAATGGCTCGGTGCCCATATCCACGAGACGCGTTACCGCGCCCGGGGCATCGTTCGTGTGCAGCGTGCTCAACACCAGGTGACCGGTGAGCGAAGCCTGAATCGCAATCTGCGCCGTCTCCAGGTCGCGCATTTCACCCACCATGATGATGTCGGGATCTTGACGCAAAAATGACCGAAGCGCCTTGCCGAACGTCATGCCGACGGCCTCGTTGATGGCCACCTGCATAATGCCTTCGATATCAAACTCGACCGGGTCTTCTGCCGTCAGCAACTTTGAATCAATGGTGTTGACTCGCCGCAGGCAGGAGTAAAGCGTCGTTGTCTTGCCGCAGCCGGTCGGCCCGGTGACAACGAAAATGCCATTGGGGCGTTGAATCACTTCCGAGACGAATTCGTAAACGTATTTCGGAAAGCCCAGGGACTCGAGCTCCAGATTCACGGAGTTTCGATCCAGCACGCGCAACACCAC
>DASUGI010000320.1:0-12953 GCA_036274115.1 Verrucomicrobiia bacterium | reverse complement strand
CGCCTCGCCCTCACCGGCGAGGCGCGGATTGAAACAACGGCGCGACGACGCTTTGGAGTGGCACGGCTTCGTCGCCTCGCCCTCACCGGCGAGGCGATTGCAGCCAGTTGCACTTAAAAAAACATTTTGTCGCGTTTTCATTCCGGTTTGTGAAAACTCCCGGCGTTATGAAACGTGTTTTGCTTTCTTTGGTCATGCTGACTTCAATCTGTGCTTCTCCCCTGCTCGCCCAAACGGACGTGCCCTTGTTCAAACCGGACAGTCGCATTCTGTTTCAAGGCGACTCCATCACGGATGCCGGACGCGGGCGCAATGCCGATCCCGGTCATGCACTGGGACACAGCTACGCTTTTCTGATTGCCGCGCGCTACGGCGCGTCGTATCCGGAACGCCATCTGGTGTTCTTCAATCGCGGCATCAGCGGCCACAAAGTGCCGCAGCTCGCCGAGCGCTGGCAGAAGGATACGCTGGATCTCAAACCAACCGTCGTGAGCATCCTGATTGGGGTGAACGATATCTGGCATCCCCTCAACGACGGCAAGGAGGTTTCCGCGGAGGCTTTCGAGGCTGGCTACGACAAATTACTGGCGGACACCGTGGCAGCGTTACCCGATGTAAAACTGGTTCTCGGTGAACCGTTCATTCTGCCCGGCAAGGCGACCAGCCCGAAGTGGGAGGTGTGGCAAGGCCACCTGAAGAAGTTTCAGGCCGTTGTCGAAAAGCTCGGCAAGAAATACAACGCGCCGGTGGTTCGCTACCAAAAGATGTTTGATAACGCCGTGAAACAAGCGCCGGCGGAGTATTGGATTTGGGACGGCGTCCACCCCACTTACGCCGGCCATCAATTGATGGCCGACGAGTGGGTGCGCACCGTCAACGCGGCCTGGCCCAAGGGCCATTAAGCGCTTTCAAGCAGCGTGCAATTGCGGCGCGCGGGGCGCGCCTGACATCCGCGGCAGGTACGGCGCGAGTGACACCATTCCCTGGGAAATCGCAAATCGCGTCAATCCCGCGACGCTGTGGATGTCCAGCTTGCGCATGATGCGTTCGCGATGCGTTTCGACGGTGCGCACGCCGATGGACAACTGACTCGCAATTTCCTTGTTGCTCAGTCCGTCGGCGATTTGCACCAGCACTTCGCGCTCGCGATTGGTCAATCGGCTCAGCGGCGTTGATTCGCCACTGCCCCGCACCACCTGGTTGAGCGCCACGCGGGCGACATCCGGGCTGAAGTGTGTCTGGCCCGCATGGACCGATTCAATGGCTTGCACCAGCTCCTCCGGCGCGGCTTCCTTCAACACGAAGCCGCGCGCCCCGCATTCAATGATGCGCATCACGTAGTCCGTATTGGAATACATGGAGAGGATGATCACCTTGATGCTCGGTTGTTCGCGCCGCAAAAGGTCGGTGGCCGCCATGCCGTTCATTTGCGGCATGTCGATGTCCATGAGCACCACATCGGGTTTCAGCACACGGATTTTTTCCATGGCCTCCCGACCGTCGGCAGCCTCGCCGACCACCTGGATGCGCTCCTGCAACGCCAGGCACATGACAATGCCACGGCGGACAATCGGATGATCATCTACAACTAAGACTCGGATTGGTTCATTCATAGAGTTGGAACTTGAAAGGGTTGGTTTACTGATTGTTCTGAGATGGTTGGCCTGGAGAAAATGATCTTTGAGAAAAGGCCCGGTGATGCAAAACACGGCAACGATTTGCAGCGGGCAGGAAAATCGCCCGCACCAGGTCGAGTGCGGCGACGAACAGCCCAACTACAATCAACAGCCCGAGGCCGCCGTATTCCATCATGCCGATGGCAATGAATTCCCGATTCATATCTCCCTGGTTTGTTAGTGACTAATTCCTGGACAACGAATACGCGCCGAGTGACGCCTCAGCAACAAAGGGCACTCCACATTTCTTGCCCCGGTGAAATGCCCGGGCCAATCCGGGAAACTCTCCAGCCATTGTATTTTTTCGGAAGCGTGTCGGGGTTCATTCCGGTTTCGGATTCAAAGTCACCGAGCTAAATTCTCGCGCCGTGGAATTTCAGAAACAGCGGAGGCTGAACCATCGTCCGGAAAGCAACACTGGGTATTGCCGGGCGCAGCGCTCCATCAAGAACGGAACGAATTTCAAATTATGAACAAAGCGATGCTGTCGTTTGCCTGCGCCGGACTGGTAGTGACCGGCACGAGCGTTCCAGCGCAGGGACAGAACGAAACCAATCCGAATCCTGGCGCGCCGGCCGCTGCGGTCGCCAATACGAACCGGAGCTTTTCAGCACTGTCGTCTCCGAACCTGCGAGCTACCTGGCAAAAGCGCTTAACGCTGGGCCCGGGTGACGTCCTGGATATTTCGTTGTTCGAGCAACCGGAAACGGCACGCCGGGACCTGGTAATCGGTCCGGATGGGCGCGTGAGTTTTTTGCAGGCCGTGGATGTGCTGGCGACGGGCCTGACGATTGACGAGTTGCGCGCCAAATTCGATTCGGAGCTAAGCAAATATTACCGCGGCCCCAAGACCATCATCACGCCCGCGCAATATCGCAGCAAAAAATATTACATGCTGGGCACGGTGCAGAACGCCGGCGTGTACCAACTGGATCGTCCCACCACGATGATCGAAGCCATCGCTCGCGCGGGCGGATTGCAAACCGGATTGTTTGACCAGAACACGGTTGAATTGACGGACCTCTCGCACAGCTTCGTGATTCGGGGGGGCCGTCGCTTGAATGTGGATCTGGAATCCTTGTTTCAGAATGGTGACCTGTCCCAGAACATCGCGCTCGAACCGGACGATTACCTTTACTTCCCTTCCGCCAGCGCCAACGCCATCTTTGTAGTCGGCGCCGTGATCAGTCAGGGCGTCGTGGCTTATACTCCCAATGCGAGCGTGATCAGCGTCGTCACCGCACGGGGTGGCTACGTCGAGAAAGCCTATCAAAGCAAGGTGCTGGTCGTCCGTGGTTCGTTAAACAAACCCGAGACCTTCATCGTGAACACCAAGGCCATCCTTGCGGGTGAAGAACCGGATTTCCGCCTTCAACCCAAGGATATTGTGTATGTTTCCCGCCGGCCGTGGGCCCGAGCTGAGGAAATCCTTGATGGTGCGGCCACCGCCTTCATCCAGGCCGCCGTTGTCACCGCCACGGGCAATTACGTCTTCCCGAATTTTCAGCCATGAAAAGAATCATTTCCCTTTCCGGAATCGCCGTTACGCTGGTCTTGATCACCGGCTGCCAGATTCCCAATCGCAGCAAGGCACCGCGCTTTGACCCGCGGCCCCATGCATTTTCCTCAAACAACTTCGAAGGGGTTACCGTCGAACGAAAGCTCGATCCCGCGTTCCTGCAGCCCCCCGGCGATCTGTTTACCCTCGGCCCTGGAGACCAGGTGGAAGTGGAACTGCTGGGCAAACCTGCGTCGCGAAATATTTTGACCGTGGGCCCGGACGGCAAAATCTATTTTGATTTGCTCCCGGGTTTGGATGTCTGGGGCCTCACTATCGCTCAGACCAAAGCTTTGTTGCAAAAAGAGATGGAAACCTATGTGAGCACGCCTGAAGTCTCCGTCTCGCTCAAGGCAGTTAACAGCAAGTATATCTGGATGCTCGGAAAGGTAACCCGTCCCGGCCTTTATCCCACGACGGCCCCGATGACGCTGCTGGAAGCGATGTCCGTCGCCGGAGGCACCGCCAAAGCCACTTCCCAAACGACCACCATCGACCTGGCGGACCTCCGTTATGCGTTCGTAATTCGCAATGGCGAGTCGCTCCCGGTCAATTTTCAGCGTTTGTTCGACGGAGACACGTCGCAGAACATCTATTTGAAACCGGACGATTTCGTTTACGTGCCCTCGAGTGCCGCGCGGGAAATCTACCTGTTTGGTGCGGTGCGTTCGCCGCGGCCATTGCCGTTGTCGGAGCAGCCCACGCTGGTTTCCGCGATCGCCGCGGGCGGCGGGCCCATCCGGGACGCCTTCCTTTCGCAGGTCGCCATCGTGCGCGGATCGCTCACGTCGCCCGAAATCGCGGTCGTCGACTATAACGAGATCATCAAAGGGCGCGCCCCGGATGTGCAACTGCAACCTCGCGATATTGTTTTCGTGCCGTACTCACCTTACCGGGTGCTCACGCGCTACGTGGATACCATCCTGAACACATTCATGTTCTCCGTCGCAGCGAACGCTGGTTCCGAGACGGCGGGTGGCGAGCGCGTTGGAACCTCTGTTTCGGTGGGTAATTAAAGCGATTGCGACAACCGATCGGCTCATCAACAAGAGATAAAGCAGCGGGTTCATGACAATTTTTTCCGGTGGGGGAGAGTTGATAAAAAAATTCTCGCGGAGAAATCTTTGTTCGTTGCTTGACGCACCTCACTTGGCCCAGCATATTCCGTAGCTGTTCCAGAGAAAGTTCATGACCGTTTGTTTGTGACTCACTATGCGTAAGCAGAAGGTTTGTACTCCAAGGCTCAAGTCCCCTTCGCGCAAGACTGGTCAAGCAACCCCCAAGACACCAGCGGCACCCAAAACCGTAAATTCTCACCCGCCCGCAGCCGCCACCAACGGCGCCGCGTCCAACGGCGACATCTCCACCGCGGCGCGCATCGAACCACTCGTCGGCTCCTCCTCTGCGGAACTGGCCGAAAAAGTCAAAGAACTCGTCCTGTTGGCTCAAGAGCAGGGTTATTTGACTTTTAACGATATTAACGATGCGTTGCCGGATAATCTCGTTTCGCCGGAGGTGATGGACGACATCTACGTCAAACTGCGCAATCTGGAAATTGAGATCGTCGACCAGGCGGAAGTGGACCGCGTGCGTCAACCGGAAGCCGAAGAGGATGAAAAAAACCGGCTCGACGTGCTGGATGATCCGGTTCGCATGTATCTCAAGCAAATGGGCCAAGTTCCCTTGCTGACCCGCGAGCAGGAAGTCGAGATCTCCAAACGCATTGAGGAAGCCGAACTGGGCGTCCAAAACATCATCTACCGACTGGGTTTCACCGCCAAGGAACACCTCGCCCTGGCCGACAAACTCACCGCGGAGCCGCCTCGAGAGCGCTTTGACCGCGTGGTCCTGGATAAGAAGGCGGAGAATCGCGAAGGCTATTTGCGTTCACTCAGGAAACTTATCAAGTCCGTGCGCGAACTGGATCAACAAGTGGACGAACAGTTTGCCGCCTGGCGCAGCACCCATGGCAAAGCCCAACGTTCCCGGGCGGCCAAGCAGTTGGAGAAGTTGACTGACAAGCTCGAAACGACCTTCCCGAAATTCTACTTCAAGCACAAGGTCATTGAAGAAATGGCGTTGGTCGCCGAGAACATCCACGATAAGATTTTATCGAGCCGGCGCGTCATCACCGATCAGGAGAATCAAGCCAGGTCCGCGCATCAGCAGGCCATCATCGAATCCGAACAGCGCAAGGTTCAAGTGCTCGAGGAATTCGTGCGGATGTCCGCAGTGGATTTTCTCGAGGCCTACAAGCAATTAACCCATTTCACAAACCTGGCCAACGAGGCAAAGACGGAGATGGTTGAGGCCAACCTTCGCCTCGTTATCTCGATTGCCAAAAAATACACCAATCGCGGCATGTCCTTCCTCGATCTGATTCAGGAAGGCAACATGGGCTTGATGAAGGCGGTCGAGAAGTTTGAATATCGCCGCGGTTACAAATTCTCCACTTACGCCACGTGGTGGATTCGACAGGCCGTCACTCGGGCCATTGCCGACCAGGCTCGCACCATCCGCATCCCGGTCCACATGATCGAGACCATCAACAAGTTGATGCGGACCCAAAAGCGACTGCTTCAGGATTTTGGACGCGAACCAACCGCGGAAGAAATTGCCGAGGACATGCAGTATCCGGTCGAACGCGTGCGTGCCGTTTTGAAAATGGCCCAGCAGCCCATTTCCTTGCAGGCCCCGGTTGGCGACGGTGAGGAAACGAGTCTCGGTGATTTCATCGAAGACAAGAACTCGGAAAGCCCCATCGACATCACCAGCTTTGCTCTGCTTAAGGACCGTCTTACCGATGTGTTGTCCAGCCTTAATGAGCGCGAGCGCCGGGTGTTGGAACTTCGATTTGGTTTGGGAGATGGTTACGCGCGGACCTTGGAAGAGGTAGGCAAACAATTTCGCGTCACCCGCGAGCGCATTCGCCAAATTGAGGCCAAGGCGCTCCGCAAAATGCGCCATCCCACCCGCATCCGCCAGCTTCATGGTTTCCTCGAACTGGAGAACATCGAAGCACTACTGGCCGGCAATATGCGCGTCTGAAGCCCGCCCGGTTCAGACACATCAAATACACATCATGCAAGGCTTGTAAACAAGCCTCACGCTCCCATGTTTTGCATAGTCCATGCAAAACCCACCAGCCACCCGGAATCCGGCGCAAAGTCGTTGGGGTTTTACATTGATCGAATTGCTGGTGGTCATCGCCATCATCGCGATTCTCGCAGCGATGCTGCTGCCGGCCTTGGCGAAAGCAAAACAGAAAGCCCAGCAAACCCACTGCACCAGCAACCTCAAGCAGATCGGTTATGCCATATCAATGTACGTGGTCGATTACGAAGATTACCTGCCCGGCCCCTGTTGGACAGGGATGTTCTTTACCTATCAGGATGCGAATCC
The DNA here is from genome assembly GCA_036274115.1 of Verrucomicrobiia bacterium. GTDB lineage: Bacteria > Verrucomicrobiota > Verrucomicrobiia > Limisphaerales > JADLHS01 > JADLHS01. Next base: position 6,317 of record DASUGI010000320.1, on the reverse strand, counting down.
CACCAATCCCAAAGATCCCAAGCGCTTCAACGGCTCGCTGGCTGCCTACCTGACACCGTATCTCGGCATCCCCGCGCCACCGGTTGCCCCGAATATTCGGACTGCGATGGTGGCAATTTGTCCTTCCTCCTTTCGTGTGTTGCCCAAAACCACCCCCAATCCGCCGCTGTACGTGCCGGTCAGTTATTTCTCGCTGAGCCGAGTGACCAATGATTTCCCCAATGGCGCGGATGTTGTGGAATTTCCGTTCGGTCGTCCGGAAAGCCCGTTCTCGCCCAACAAGAAGGGACTGGCCATAAAACGTCCCTCCGAGTCCTGGGCCATGACGGATTGCGATGTGCAACTGCTGAGCAGCTACGGCATCACTTCCGCCACCTACATGGACTACATCCCCAAACAACCCGTCCACGGCAACAAACAGCCCGCCACGCGACAGTATCTATTCTACGATTGGAGCGTCCGGACCATGCGAACGCCGAAGTAAGCGGATCCGGCTTTTAAAGATTCCGCTCGCTAGCGCTTTTCAGGATTGCCTGGCGAACTGACCTTGAAATCCTGAAACACAGCGCTCATTGGCGTTGAAGTGTTGTGCCCGGCAAGCACCCCCACTTTCAGGTTCCTGGACAAATCGACTCTGAGCGGCTTGAGCGATTCCCACTTCTGCCCATCTTCGCTGACCGCTGCCATGATTTGGTTGCTCTGGCGTTCGAGACGCAACCAGGTTGTCGGCGTTTTCAGCGGGTGTTCGTTGGCGAAGCCGGGTTTGGTGAACTGACCATCGCGTCGCAACTCAAAGCTGGCGTACTTCATGGTCTCAGCTCCAACCACAAGCTGGGCTCTTTCCAGCCGCACATAATTGCCGTCATCCTGCCACAAGACCAGGCCCGCCCCTTGGAAGGCTCGACGCGTTTGGACCACACTGGTAGTGCCCGGTGCATAGTCAGTCGCAACTTTGACGGTAACCGTGAAGTTGCCTTCCGCTTCCTGCATCACTCGCGGCGCATTGGTCCTGCCCCGCTCGATTGCTAATGCGTGATCCCTGCCCGGAATGCTGATCGTCAATTTGCCATCCTTGACGGAGAATTGGCAGTCCCCATCTGGATCAACGCAAACTCCCCAGCCAGGAATGTTACGCGACTCGTCGGTTGCAAACAGAGGAGACATCGCCGCGGTTAAAATCACGCAAGCCGTCAGAATTGCCCGGATAAGCGTCGCCGTTTTCATAAGCGCTAGTTGTCGCTCGAGAGCGATCATTTCGCCGTGGCACTTACTTCGTTGGAATACGCGGACGTTCCAGCAGAGTTGTAAGCGCGAACACGGTAATAGTAGAGGGTTCTGGCAACAACGGCCTGATCGACAAATTGCGGTGTATTCGCAGGGACAAGTGCCAGAATCTGCCACACGCCGTTTGCTCCTGTTTTACGTTCCACCTGGAATCCATCCTCGTTCGTTGACCGATCCAACCACTTCAGTGAAATGCCGCCGCCTTGCTTTGCGTTGCGTGCGGTCGCTGTTAAACTCGCGGGCGCTGCCGGTAGCGCAACTTGGGGAGTGCTTACCGGCGCTGCCGTGATGTAAGCCGAACTGCCACCCGGGTTGTAGGCTCGGAGGCGATAGTAATAGAAATTGCCCGGGCGAACCGTGCGGTCCGAGTACGCAGTTCGGTTGGCGCCTACCGTATCAGTTATCGTGTAGGACTGGCCGTCCGAGGAGCGTTCGATTGCAAATCCAAGTTCACTGTCGGACTGATCGATCCAGGTCAACGTGACTTCGCCACCGGAAACGGCCGCCGCTTGAAAATCGGCAGGTTCGACCGGACTCGTTAGGTTACGCGCCGGAGCCATGACGAAACTGGCAATATCCAAACGCGAGCCGGTAGCGTTTAATCCAATCAGTGTGGCTGTTGGAATAAGTCCATACGAAAACAAGTCCGCCCGGATTTGCGCCGCCGTTGCGCCGGGATGAGTGGCGGCATATAACGCAATGGCTCCAGCCACATGCGGGGTCGCCATTGAAGTGCCCGACATCGGCCCATAAGTCCCCGCAAGCTTGGTGGATTGAATGGAGACTCCCGGCGCACTCAGGTCCACTGAGTTTTGACCAAAGTTGGAAGTAGCTGCTTTGAAACCATTGGTGTCGATTGATCCCACGGAGATAACCGAATCGTAACCCACCGCGGCCGTGGTGTCGAAACCGGCAGGCCAAACCGGCTTCAGATCAGTGTTGGTGTTGTTGTTCATGGCAGCAGCGAGGAACAGGATATTGGCTGCCGCCGCCCGACTCACCGAAGCCAGGAGGGCTTGATCGAGAGCCGCGCCTGGATACATCCCCCACGAAGCATTGATGGCAACGACGTTCAGCCCCTTGCTGGTGCGCAGACTCGTAACATAATCAATGGCCTGAACCGCATCCGCGGTGGAGCCGCCATTGCCAGTTCCGAATTTGGCCGCGATCAACCCCACTCGCCAATTGACGCCGACGACGCCGACTCCATTATTTCCAACCGCACCAACGATGCCCGCAACGTGCGTCCCATGCGCATTGCCAGTTTCATACGCTTCACCATTATCGGCATAGGCGTTCCATCCATTTAAGTCATCCACGTAACCATTACCGTCCTCATCAATCGAGTTCCCTGCGATTTCCGCAGGATTGCTCCAGATGTTTTCCGCCAGATCAGGGTGGTTCAATTCGATTCCAGACGCATCCACCACGGCCACGAAAACATCGGGCGATCCCGTAAAACCCATTCCCCAAGCTTTTTCGGCCTGCGAACCGAATGGACTCGTCGTCCCCAGCGGCCCAATCGGCGACGGCAGATCATCCGAGCACATGTTGGGCAACATCCCGCCGGCATAAAAAGGGTCGTTCGGGATCGCCTGATTGCGATAAATCCAGTTCGGTTGGGCAAACTCCACTCCCGGCAAGTTGCTCAAGGCACGAATCGCTTGCTCCGGGTGGAGTCTCGTTGACGCGCGCGTAATCCCCAGTTCGCGCGCCTGCACCATGGCCGGCGTCCGCACCTGCCGGATGAAGGATAATCCGCCCCGCCGAAACGCCTCGCCAATCTGCGCGTCGGTGACATCCGATTTGAACTGCACCAGCACTTCATTCGGCACGAAGTCAGGCCCGCCCGGCTCAAAAATGGATGGCAGCGCCTGGGCCGCGGCGATGCCCGGCGCAATCAGGGTTAAGGCGATAACAAATCCGCACAGCTCTTTGGGTAACGAAGTTTTCATAGTTTTGTGATGGTCGTAGTGTCCCAACTCTCGAAAGCATCCATTTACTGCTTGCCGCTCCGCCGAATGCATCATTGAATGGGCGCGGTTAAAGCGTGTCAGTTGAACACAGCAGTTAAACACCGCCGAAGTCACCGACCTTACAAGCAATTTGAATTCTGAAGGAATCGCAGACTGATTCCGAACCCACCGAAGCCCATCGGACTCACGTGACAATTAATTGTAAGGTCTGGCTTGATTGACGGGTTTAAGCTTCAGGTACCGTGGCAACCCGAAACTCCGTTGCCCCAATGTGCGAATGGTTGTGATGAACGATCAGCGTCCAGCCGACGATTGCCCGCCGGATTTGATTCCGACGCGCGCCAGCCTTTTGGGTCGGCTCAAGGACTGGGATGACGATTCGAGTTGGCGCGACTTTTTCGATACCTACTGGAAGCTCATTTACGGCTTTGCCGTCCAACGCGGACTCACTCACACCGAGGCGGAGGAAGTCGTCCAGGAAACCGTTCTCGCCGTCGCCAAGGGCATTCCGACTTTTAACTACGACCCTGCCAAATGCGCGTTCAAAACGTGGTTGCTGACGGTGACCCGTTCAAAGATTGCCAATCAATTTAAGAAACGGGCACGCCACCCAATCGCCAGCGCCCCCGAAGACTCAGATCAAACTCCCCTGCTGAACCGCCTGCCGGACGAACAATTGGAGTCGCGTTGGAGCGCTGAATGGGAAAACGAATGGCAACAGAACCTGATGGACGCCGCCATTCAACGCGTGAAGCGCCGCGTCCCGATTGAGCATTACCAGATGTTCGACCTGTTTGTCCTCAAGCAGTGGCCGGCGAAAGACGTCGCCAGGACGCTCGGCGCGACCATCGCCCACGTGTACGTCGCCAAGCATCGCATTTCAAAATTGATTCGCCGGGAGGTCGCCGCTCTCGAGGCCAACGGCGGACAGTAAAAATGAAATTCCAATTTCATAACCGCTGGCTGCTGCTGATTCTTGAATTCTTTCCCCAGCTTCAGGAGATAAAACGCTATCGAGTCATCCGAGCGCGTGAGGGCCGGCTGGGCCGGCTTTTGCAACGGCGGATTCTAAAGCAATTGAGGCAAACAGCCACGCCATAGCATCCATGAGCAGCTCCCAGTCGAGCCAATTGCCCAACGCCAGCAAGCCGCCCAGCGTTCCCGATCATGAACTGCTCCGCTGCATCGGTCGCGGTGCCTATGGCGAAGTCTGGCTGGCCCGCAGCATCACGGGGGCGTTTCGGGCTGTTAAAATTGTCAGTCGCCAGTCCTTTGATCACGAGCGCCCGTTCGAACGTGAATTCGAAGGCATTCTCAAGTTCGAGCCCATCTCGCGACGGCACGACAGTCAGGTGGACATCCTCCACGTGGGTCGCGGCGAAGATTACTTTTATTACGTCATGGAACTGGCCGACGACCAGGCTACGGGCGGCCAGATCAATCCCGACAACTACGTCCCACGCACGCTCAAGAGTGATTTACTGTTTCATGGCCGGTTGCCGTTTGAAGAATGCGTCCGCATCGGGGTCGCCCTGACGACCGCGCTGGAACATCTGCACGAAAACGACCTCGTCCATCGCGACGTCAAACCGTCGAACATCATCTTCGTCAACGGTGTGGCCAAGCTCGCGGACATCGGTCTGGTGACAAGTGTGGACGCCACCCGCTCGTATGTTGGCACTGAAGGTTTCGCCGCGCCGGAAGGACCGGGTTCGCCAAAAGCCGATCTCTACAGTCTTGGAAAAGTGCTCTATGAAATCTCCACCGGCAAAGACCGGCAGGAATTCCCGGAGTTGCCCACACAATTACGCGAACTGCCCGACCGCGAAGGCGTGATCGAATTGAACGCGGTGATCGCTCGCGCTTGCCGGCATGATCCAAAAGAGCGCTATGAATCCGCACAGGCGATGCACGCTGAGCTGGCTCTGTTACAGAGCGGCAAATCCCTGGCCCGACTCCATCGAATCGAAAAGCGATTGCGATTCGTCCAGAGGGCGGGCGCTCTCATCACGGTCCTCGCCGGCATCATCGCGATTGGCTGGCTGTGGCAGGCGCGACAAACTAAAGTGGTGCGCGACCTGGCCGCCAGCAACGCCCGACTGGCCAACGAAAAGGCGACCATTGCCGAACAAAGCCGCCAGCGGCTGATTCAAACCCAAACCGCCAACGGGCTGCGCTTCATGGAGAATGAAGATTTCGCCACCGCCGCCCTGTGGTTTGCCGAAGTCCTCAAATCCGCCAACGGCGACGCAGAATTGGAGCGCCGCCAGCGCGACCGCCTGGCGGCATTGTTTGCCCGGTTTCCAAAACCGATTGCAAGATTTTCAATGGGCTGCAGTGGTTCCGGTGTCAAAGTGTCCCCTGACGGCAAGTGGCTAATTGGCGTCGGCAGGCAAACCAACAACGGAGTCGTAACCGGCGAGGTTCGAATCTGGGATACCACCACTTTTCAACAACTCTACTCACTCAGCATGCCGAGCATAGATGGTCGCGTCTTTGTCAGTCCCAGTGGGCGATGGGCTCTTACATCCACCGACAAGGAAAAGCAAATCTGGGACGTCGCGAAGGGCGAACTCGTGGGTAGCAATATCACATTTGCCGGGATATCAGGGGAGACAGCCTGGTTAGCGGACGGAACAAAGGTCGCTACCGTTTCGGATGGAGGAACTAATGTCTATTTGATTGCAGCCTCCTCTGGGTCTGCCATCACGTCTCTGGTACACAGCAATCCAGTAACATTGATTGCTTGCGACCCAAGCGGTCGCTGGATTGGCACGGTGACACGATTCAGGATAAATCAGACGACTCCTGAACGCAGTGAAGTCAAAATATGGGACGCGGGGACTGGCGGGCTGATCAACCATTTGTTTCAAACGGATGATATTGTCGGGCGGCTGACCTTCAGCGCCGACGGCGCTGCAGTAGCCGTCATTCGTGGTGGCGATCACTACAATGAACTTTCAAGGTTTTATCCCAAAATCATAGATGTCTTTGACTTGCCTTCCGGTCGCCAGCGATTTCCTCAGCTGACTCGCAGTGACACTGTGGCTGATGCCG
>DASUGI010000319.1:0-40076 GCA_036274115.1 Verrucomicrobiia bacterium | reverse complement strand
CGCTCCTGCGCTTGGTCAGCGCGCTGCTGGCCGAGTTCAGCGACGAATGGGAAACCGGAAAAATTTACCTCAACATGGAATGCCAAACCCAGCCCTCTGTTTAATGCTCGACGAATTTACAGAAAAAAATTTGCGCCGCCTTTTTCAATTTGTTCTCAGTAATCCTTTACTCTGGATCGATCCATTTGGTTTGGACAAATGGTCGATGCCGCTGCTGTTTTCTGATGGGCATCCCGAAGAAGATGCTGGCCTTGACGATTTCTTGAAGCCATGCGGAAAGTGGCTTTGGAACCAAATTAGGTCAGGGCTAGAGAATTTTGTGTTTAACCAGGTCTTCGAGTTGGGTGATGATAGATACTATTCACGCCCTGACCTCGGATACCCATTTGTGAGACGAAGGGACGATGACGGCCTGCGTTTTCGGCTGATGCCGCGTTTTCGTGGTTTCGACGGCATTGGCCTTGGTGTCAGTGTCGGAAACAATAATTGGTCTTTCGGCACGAGGTTTGATTACAAGTTTAACTCGGACGAACAAGATTCTGATCGCAGGCACGAAAGGAGGCTAGATATTGGCATTAACAAGAAGTTCTGACTCTTATGAGAAAACTAATTTTCATAATCTATCTATGCTCCGTAACACAATTGACTAAAGCCGGCTCGGTGCAGCTTTCCGAGAAGGAAATGAACCAAATCAAGCAACGGCTGGAAGCATATGAAGCAAGCAAGCTTTCCTTCGACGAAATCAGCGGCACTGTAAATGTCACGAATATGGCACTGCTTACGAATATGACAGCGTACTTTCGGATGCGTTCGAATGACGTAACCACAAAGATGCTGCTGCCTATTAGCCGGTGTTTTGTTATCGTTGGCGAGTATTCGGATGCTCGGGCCTTAGCGCAAAGGTACTTGAACGTTCATTCAAATGACTGTCGGGGCTGGAATATTCTTTTCGTGGCCAACGACAATGCAGAATCCTATGACGCAGCGGTGCAAACCGGTACGAACGCCCTAAGCTTTGGTTGTGAGGAAAACTTACCGGCGCTTGGTGCGGCTGCCTTGCGAGTTCACCGAACAGATGTCCTTGAGAACCTAGTCATACCCCGCATGTTAGCCAAGAAGGATTCCGATCCTGATAGCCAGTACAGACAGGAGATGAGAACTTTCCTCGCTTACTACAGTGTTATTTCCACCAATGAGACTTTATTTGTAAAGGCGCTTCGTGGTGTGAAGCGGAACGACGTTGGACCTGGTTCCGACTTGGGCCGTTGCATAAAGGAGGGTTGTGAACTATTCAAAACAAAAGAAGCGGAACGGATCTGCAGAGAGTTGAACTAAAATGAAGATGGCGAATTGTCCATGCGCTATTCGGTGCGAAAAGCATTGCATGAAACGTCTCGCATTGGGGATGATGTTCTGCGGACTTAGCCTGGTTTGTGCGGGTTGTGCTGGCTTGGGTGCTGGAGGCACTAAATCCGAGAGAACGTCCTGGTTTGAGTTCGACCCGGTTGACGACGCGATAGACGACTGGTATGACAACCGTAAGGTGAAGCAATACAAGCGAGAGGGCTACAGTGACGAGGGAGCCCGCCAACGTGTCTTTGAGGATAATTTTTTCAATGGAAGATAACGCCCCTCGTTTCGAAAGCTGAATGGGTTTTGAAGGCTCACTTTGAAAGCGTTCTCCCGAGTTGGAAAGCCGCCGTCTCCAATTATCAACGGCTGCGATTGCGAATAACTTTTCGAACAAAGCCTTTGACTCGAATTTCTTGCTCCTCTAGTTATGGCCCGAAGCTAAAGGAGCAAAAACGATGAGCACAACACCAGGTACATCCAAAAACGTATTAGGCGCCGACGTTGAGATTAAAGGTAATCTTAAATTTGCCGGCGAATTAACTCTCGAGGGCAAACTCGAAGGCGAAATCCAGACTGAAGGCACGCTGAATCTTGGCGATACCGCCGTCGTGACCGGCAATATCAACGCGCAATCCGTCATCGTGCGCGGCAAGGTCAATGGCAACATCAACGCCCGCGAGAAGATTGAGATCAAAGCCAAGGCGGAGTTGTTTGGTGACATCCGGGCCAGCAAGCTCGTCGTGGAAGAAGGCGTCACGTTTGTTGGTCGCACCGAGGTGAATCCCAACAAGGTCGCGCCCTCAGCGCCGAAGCACGGTGAATCGCCCAAATCGCCCGCGCCCGGCCAACCGCCCGGTCGTTGATCGCCTTGCCGGACTCGCGTTGAATGCCAGCGAGCAAGCAGGACAAGATCGCGGTGGCCTGTCCGCACTGTGGCCAGTCGTCACCGGTGCCGCGCACCGCCATTTCCAGCGTCTGCAAGAAATGCGGGAAGCACTTCCAGGTTCAAGACGCGCTCAAACCCGCGCCGAAGAAAGTGGAACGGGCGCCCGAGCGGCGGCGGATCACCTGCTTTGATTGCGGCACGGAACTCGAAGTCGCGCCCAGCGCCGAGTCCACGATGTGCAAGCGGTGCAGCAGCTACATCGACCTCAAGGATTATCAGATCACCAACGCGGTTTCCAAAAACTTCAAGACCAAGGGCAAGTTCGTTGTCGAGCCGAAGGGCTACGTGTTTAACACGGAAGCAACCGTGGGCGACGCGGTCATCAAAGGGCGATTCCTCGGGAAGCTCTTTGCCGAGCGTTCGCTGACGATTCATCCGACGGCTGAAATCAAAGGGAGTTTCAAGACCGGTTGCCTCATCATTCCGGCGGAAACAAATTTCCGATGGAAAGAGGCCATCAAGGTGGGCTCGGCGGAAATCGGCGGCGAACTGGCTAATGATTTGCAAGCGGAGGGAACAGTTACCCTCAGATCCACCGCGCGACTGTTTGGCAACTTGGAGGCTCGCAACCTCGTGGTGGAATCCGGAGCGGTGGTGGTGGGGCAGGTGAGTATCAAGCCGTAGTGGCGTAACGCAGATTTCCAATCTGCCGTATCGCCGAATTGCATTCGGCAGGGCGTGGAATAACCCGGAGCGGTGGAGATCTCGGCGCGATGCGGATTGGAAATCCGCGATACAGCAGGTTGAAAACGTTGAAAACCTGCGCAACGAGGCGATGCCATTCTCAAAGAATCCTTGTTGATTCAGCCAACTTGGGATTTCCTGTGGCCTTGCCACTGATGCCATCAATGAAGTCCATTGCGCTTACAAGTCTGTGCCTCGCTGCGTGCGCTTTGCCTGCGCCGGGCGCGGACCAGCCGCAATGGGGACAAGCCTGGTCGCGCAACATGGTTTCGAGCGAGCGCGACTTGCCTGATTCCTTCGACCCCAAAAGCAACGCGAACATCAAGTGGGTGGCCAGGCTCGGCACGGAAACGCATTCGACACCCATCATTGCCAAGGGACGAGTTTATATCGGTACGAACAACGGCGACCCGCGCGACGCGAAGCACAAGGGAGATCGCGGCGTGGTCATGTGCTTCGACGAACGAACCGGTCAATTTCTCTGGCAACTCGTCAGCCCCAAGCGCGAGGAAGACCCTTACTTCGATTGGCCGAAGACGGGCATCTCATCGCCGGCGACCGTCGATGGCGATCGGGTTTACCTCGTCGGGAATCGAAACGAAGTTTTATGCCTCGACGCGCGTGGCATGACCAACGGTAACGACGGACCGTTTCTCGACGAAGCCGCGTATATGTCGCCGCCAACCAACTCGGGTGCTCCACCAAAGTATGTGATCGGCGCGGAGATTGACCCCGAGCCACATCGCCCGCCGCCAAAAGCTGACCAGCTTCAACCCGGCCCGACGGATGCCGATATTCTTTGGAAATTTGATCTCGTCGCTGATGCCGGCATCTGGCCGCACGATGGTGCCCACGGCTCGGTGCTGATTCACGGCGATTATGCTTACGTCAACACCGGCAATGGCGTGGACAACACCCACAAGCGGATTCGTCGTCCGGACGCGCCGAGCCTCATCGTGCTCGACAAACGCACGGGCAAATTGGTGGCGCGTGACGATGAACAGATCGGACCGCAGGTCTTCCACGCCACGTGGTGTTCTCCCTCGCTGGCGGAAGTGAATGGCCGGCCGCTGATCTTCTTCGCCGGCGCTAATGGCGTTGTTTACGCGTTTGAGCCGGTCAGCTCCGAGTCACGAGTATCACTTGATCCGCCGAAACGCCCCCTCACCCCGTCCCTCTCCCCCAGTGGGGGAGAGGGTGGCCAAAGGCCGGGTGAGGGGATCACCAAGCTCAAGAAGGTGTTTCAGTTCGACTTCGATCCGACCGGACCGAAGGAGAACGTTCACAAGTTCAACGGCAACCGGCGCGAAGGACCCAGCAACATCTACGGCATGCCAGTCTTTCACGAGAACCGGCTCTACCTCGCCGGCGGGGGCGATATCTGGTGGGGCAAGAACGAAGCTTCGCTCAAGTGCGTGGATGTAGCGGCGCTCGCCCGGCGTTCGGCCACCCTCGCCCCATCCGATGGGGAGAGGGACGGGGTGAGGGGACTGGTCTGGTCGCATCCCCTTGAGAAACACGTCATGTCCACGCCGGCAATTCACGATGGAATGGTGTTCATCGCCGATTGCGGCCGGACGTTTAACTGTGTGGATGCAAAAACGGGCCAGCGACTTTGGACGCACGAGATCAAAGGCGAAGTCTGGGCCTCGCCCTACGTGGCCGACGGCAAAGTTTATCTCGGCACACGCAGCGGAAATTTCTATGTGTTCAAGGCCGATCGGGAAAAGACAGTCCTTTCCAGCCTCGAACTCGGTGCTCCCGTCAGCGGAACCGCCACCGCGGCCAACGGCGTCCTTTATGTCGCCACCATGACGCATCTCTATGCAATCGCTAAGTAGGACAGGCGTCGCGCGCGACGCCTGTCCTACGGAAGATTAATGAAAATCGTAGGACGCAGAGCCAACCAGTGCCCCGTGCTTCAAACGTTCGATGCGCTCGGCTTTCACGTGAATGACGTTGTCCATGTGCTGCAACGGGCCCTCAATCATCAGGAATGATTCTTCGGTGATGACGAGGCGATTGGCTTCGAACATGGGCGGCGTGACGATGGCGTTGCTGATGCCGGTTTCGTCTTCGAGGCTGATGAAAACAAAGCCCCGGGCCGTGCCGGGTCGCTGACGGCAAATAACGTTGCCGGCGATGCGCACGCGCTTTCCGTTCTGAACCAACGGCAAGTCCGCCGCTCGTTGCACATCCGGCAATTGCGATCGCAACAGTGCCATGGGATGCTGGCCCGTGGTCAAATTCATGCCGGCGAAATCGGCCTGAATCCTTTCGGGATAGCTCATGCGCGGGAGCGGCGAGATTTTTTCTGGAGTTGATTCCGTTTCAAACAAATCGCCTTCCCGCATCTCGCGATCAATTTCCCACAACGCGCCGCGGCGATGACTGGCGAAGCAATTGAGCGCACCCACTTCGGCCAGGGACCGCAGTTCATCTTTGTTCAGGCCCACGCGCCGACGCAGGTCTTCCAGGGATGAAAACGGTTTGGCTTCCCGTTCATTCAACAACCGCTTCGTTCCGCTGGTGCTGAGGGTTTTCACGACGCAAAAGCCGAGACGAATCGAGTCGTCGCGTTCAACGGTGCAGATTTCGTCCGATTGCGCGACGCACACGGGCCGAAACTTCACGCCATGACGCTGACCATCTTTGATGAGCGTGGCCGAGGAGTAGAATCCCATGGGCTGATTGTTGAGCAGGCTGGCAAAGAACTCCGGAGCGCGATGCACTTTGAGATAAGAAGAAGCATACGCCAGGTGCGCAAAGCTGATGGCATGCGACTCAGGAAAACCGTAAAGTGCAAAGGAGCTGACAGTCCTGGCGACTTCATCAATCAGCTTTTCGGAATGACCCTTACGCGCCATCGCCGCGCGGAGTTTTTTGATGGCGAGCACCATGCGGTCTTGCGAGCGGTGAAAGCTCAACGCGCGGCGCAATTCCTCGGCTTCCGTGCCGCTGAAGTCCGCCATCACCATCGCCATCTGGAGCATCTGTTCCTGAAACAGCGGCACGGCAAAAGTGCGGGCCAGCACGGGGCGCAATTTCTCGTGATAGCACGGAAAGGTTTCCGGATTGACGCCGTGCTCCACCTGTTTGCGTCGCGCCAGGTAAGGGTGCATGAGACGGCCTTGAATCGGTCCGGGCCGGATGATCGCAACTTGAATGACGACATCATAAAATGTTTTTGGTTTCAGGCGGGGCAACGTGGCCATTTGCGCGCGGCTTTCGATCTGGAAAACGCCGATTGTGTCGGCGGCCTGCATCATCTTGAACGTTAGCGCGTCATCCTGCGGCAGGTTTGCCAGGTCGATGGGCCGGCCGCGCTCGCGAGTGAGTTCCACCGCATCCTGCAAGACCGACATCATGCCGAGCCCGAGAAAGTCCACCTTGATGATGCCCAGGTCTTCGCAATCGTCCTTGTCCCATTGCGCCACCACGCGTCCCGGCATGGAGGCATTTTCCAGAGGCACAATTCTGTCCAGCTTGCCTTGGCAAATAATCATGCCGCCGGAGTGTTGTCCCAGATGCCGCGGCAATCCTTTGATGGCCTCACACAGCGAACCGAACGCCGCAGCGCGCGGATGCGACTTTGGCAAGCCGGCTTTCTCCATCTGCGCGGAGAGATCGAGCGTGTGCGGAAAATCGCCGTTGGCGTAAAGGTTGGAAAACCGGTTCAACACATCGCCAGTGAGATTGAGCGCCTTGCCAACTTCACGCGCGGCACTGCGACCGCGATAGGTAATCACATTGGCGGTCATGGCGGCGCCATGTTTGCCGTAGCGTTGGTAAACTTCCTGAATGACTTTCTCGCGTCGGTCGCCACTGGGCAGATCGATATCAATGTCCGGCCAGCAGTTCTTGCGGCCCTCCGTGAGAAAGCGTTCGAACAGAGTATTGAATCGAACCGGATCAACCGCGGTGATGCCCAGGCAAAAACAAACCGTGCTGTTCGCGGCGCTGCCGCGGCCTTGCGCCATGATGTTTTGCTCACGGCAAAACTGGATCATGTCCCAGACGATCAAAAAGTATCCGGCGACCTTGAGCTTTGCGATGAGCGCGAGTTCAGTCTCCAGTTGTTTCCGGACTTTGTCAGGAATTGCGTTGAGGTGCTGGTAACGTTCGCACGCGCCGGCGAAGGCTCTTTCGCGCAGGAACGAATCCATCGAATGCTCGGGCGGCACCGGGTAAACCGGAAATTCGTAGCCCAGATTCTCCAAGGTGAAGTCCAATCGTTCCGCAAGTCGAACCGTGTTTTTGACGGCCTCGGGCAAATCGCGAAACAGGTCGCGCATTTCCGTCGCGCTTTTCAGGTGACGTTCGGCATTTTGTTCCAGCAGTTTTCCCGCGGCGTCCAGGTGCGTGTGATGCCGGATGCAAGTGAACACATCCAGAATGGGCCGCTCCTTTTCGGTAGAGTAAACGACTCCGTTGGTTGCGAGTAGCGGCAGGCGCAATTGCTCCGCCAGCTGAACAAGGGACCGAATGTTCCTTTCTTCGCTACGAATGCGGTGTCGTTGCAGCTCCACATACAGATTGCCGGAAGGAAAAATCTTGAGCGCGTGATTTGCCATTGCTGCGGAGTTCACGAGGGCGACCAATCCTTCTGAGAACGCGGGCAGTTCGTTCCAGTTCACTACGCAGTTTCCCTTTTGGTTCCGCAAATGCGCGCGGGTTAAAAGCTGGCAGAGATTTTGATAACCGGCGCGCGATTGAACCAACACCGGAAGAATGGCTTTGTCTTCCATCGTCAGTTCAGCGCCTACAATCGGTCGAATGCCTTGCTCGCGCGCCTCGGCAAAAAATCTCGGCGCACCATAAACGCCATCACGATCACACAACGCCACGGCCGACATGCCCAATTGAGCAGCGCGCTCAGCCAGTTCATCCGGCATCGAAGCGCCACGCAGAAAGCTGAACGCACTGCGCGCGTGGAGTTCAACGTAATCAGTCATAGCGGCCCTCCACAAAACAGCCTTCGTGCGAGCGAAAGATCCGGTAGAGCGCGCCGTCGGCGGTTTGAACATCCCATTCTTCGCGTGCCCAACGGTTGTCATCCCACCAGTTGCCGGAACTATGAAATGGCCCGCGGACATCGGTAACCGCAGCATTAATTGTCCGGCTGTGAACGCTCAATGGCTTCTGATCCCGAAACTCAATGCTTGCGGTCAGCGCCGGGCGATAGCGGCGCAGTTGCAAGCCGATAGATTGAGTTGGGGAGCGCTGCGTTGATTGGGAAAAATCCGGCACCTGGATTCGGAACGAGTCCGGCCGATGCGTGGCTTCCAACAGTGGTGTGCCCACGCGGTCTGGTCCGCACAACGCCGTGAGTCGAGCCAGTGTTTCTGCGAATTGGTTGGGGTCACGCAAAGTAGCTTCAAACAGTCCGAACTGATGCTTCTCGGGCAGGCAAGGGTTCGCGGCAAGTCGCACTGAGATAATTGTTGAATCCGTGCGGAGCGTTTCCAGATGCGTGTGCAGCATTCGGAATAAAGTCGTGATGTTGCCGGTTGGCGACGGGACTTTGAACGTGTGTTGATATTTTGCGCCGGAACTCAAACCAAGTTCCATCTGCAACTCTGCGATGACGCGATGCAACAATCCGATACGAAGCGATAATTGCTCCACAAAGCGTCGCAACACGAACAGCAAAGGTTCAGTGGTTTCGATTTCATGATCGAACTCCATTTGCTCGCTAAATTCCTCCGAAGGCGAGACCAGATTGAGCGGGCGAATTGAGTGAACTGAAACGCTCTCGAACAAGTCGAGTGCGTCCGCGCCCAGGCGTTCAGCAACTTGCTCCTTACCGAGCTTGACGAAGGCGCCAACGGTGCGGATGCCCCAACGCGAAAGAATGTCGAGAATTTGTGGTGACGGTTGCAACGTTTGAATGGGGAGCGCTTCTATGAATTCAGCCGTTTCTCGGACGATCGAGTTCGAATGGGCCGCGATAACCGCGAGAGCTGGTGTCGGCGCGACGCCCACTTTCGCTTCCAAGTCCAATTGAGTGAGCGCAGTGATGATTTTGCTTGTCCATGCTTCGATGGCGTCCTGGGTTTGGAGTTGCAGACCTTTTAATTCCAGCGTGCAAACACCCAGGGCGGTTGATTCGATATTGGGCGAGAACGCATAAGCTGTTTGCAGCAACACTTCGGTGGTGGCTTGCTCTTGAACGTGCGAACGCGGCTTGATTATCAGCCGGTCGCAGCGAGCCATCGCCTGGATGGGTGTTAGTCCTTTTTCGACACCGCTGGCAGCGGCTGCGGCATTAAACTGCACGATGACAGCTTTCGAGACTTCGGCATCCACCAGAGCAACCGGAGCCGATCGTAATTCCGGTTCGCGACGGAGCACGGCTTGGAGGCCAAAGTTGGGAGCGTAAACGACAGCGAACATACGTCAGGCAGTTTTCTGTTGCTCAATTTCCCGGAGTTGTCGCGTGGTGGAGACTTCCAGTCTCAACGAATGCAGCAGATCAGTGTCTGACACATCCAGGGCGTTCAGGGAGAAATGAGATTGGATTGTGATTCGAGCCTCGGCAGGGCTAACCATGGGTCGCGGCGTGAAGACCAGGCAGATGGTAGAAGTTTCTTCAACCAGACGCTGAAAGCGATACCACGTAGTTGGCGAGATGCGGCGCAATTGGGCGTCGGGGACGTTGATCAAATCCAGCATCAGCAAAGACAGATTGCTGTCGCGCAGCAGCAGGTCGGCAGCGCGCATTGCTTCATCACCCGAACGGCAACGAACCCACAGCAAGCGTGTCAGAGCTGCTTCGTCCAATTGCGTCACGTCCAGGGAATCTGCTCCATCTACGAGAGCAACGATTTGATTTTCGGACGCGGCGCGATGGAGTAGTGAGCGCAGCAAGGTCGCGCTGCCGGAGTGTTGGTCGCGCGAATTGATTTCGGTGAAAGCACCTTTAGGAAATCCTCCACCCAACGGTTGATCCAGTTGAGCCATTCCAGTTGGCCAGAACCTGCCGGTTGCGGGCACGTCATTGAGACGCGTGCGCAGAGTCGGGAACTTTTCAGACAAAAGCTCCCGCAACTGGATGATGCGTTCCGCAGGCATAAAACTGGTTCTCCTACGATTAACAGTTAATCGTGCCTGCCTCCGTTTCGCAAAGAAAAAGCATGCGAGAGGATTATCAATCGCCTCGGACAAAAGCGGTCTAACTTGGAATTTGCTGAGGACTAACGATTAGTGCCGGTCAGCGCGCGAAAATTTGACGGATGACGTCTTCGATGGGGACTTCTTCGATGTCGATGTCGCGAACGGGGAGTTCGTCCAACAGCGCTTTGCAGACCGAAATGACACGGTCGCGTTTCACCTTGAGTTTGATGCTGCCGGGAGTCTTCTCCACCAGCTCGCCGTATTTGGCGAGTTTGTCATCGGTGCAACCGTCGGCGCCCTCACATTGGATGGTGATGAGTTTGAAATCGGCAAAACGGTCCACGACTTCGCTGAGCTTGCCATCGAAGGAAATCTTGCCGTGATCGATGATGATCACGCGTTCGCAGAGTTCCTGGATGTCCGCCATGTAATGGCTCGTGAGCAGAATGGTCGTTTGATACGTTGCGTTGTAGCGTTTGAGGAATTCGCGCACGGTCTTTTGGGAAACGACGTCGAGACCGATGGTGGGTTCGTCGAGAAACAAGACTTTGGGCTGATGCAGCAGCGAGGCGATGAGTTCCATCTTCATGCGCTCTCCCAGGGAAAGTTCGCGCACGCTGATATTGAGTTTCGCGGCGACGTTAAGCATCTCGGTCATTTCGGTGACGGTGCGATTGAAGCGATCTTCCGGAATACCGTAGATTTTTGCGTTCAACTCCAGAGATTCGCGGGCGGGCAAATCCCACCAGAGTTGATTCTTTTGACCGAGCACGAGAGCGAACTGACGTCGGTAGGCATCCGCGCGCTCCCAGGGAACGTGGCCGAGGACTTTGGCTTCGCCACCGCTGGGATACAGCAGGCCGGCGAGCATTTTGAGTGTCGTGGTTTTACCGGCGCCATTGGGTCCGAGAAAGCCGACGAGTTCGCCGGGCTCGATCTTGAAGCTGACTTTGTCGACGGCGAAAACGGATTCGTATTGGCGTTTGAAGAGACCGCGAATCGCCCCGCCGAAGCCGGGCTGCTTCTTGTAGGTGCGAAAGGTTTTAGTGAGGCCGCTGACTTCAATCGCAGACACGGGCGGATTGTCGAGAGTCGAAGGTCGAGAGTCGAGAGACAAAAACTCCCGGTTCGACGAGCAAACCGGGAGTTGGAAAATGTTCCGCCTCCTTACATGGGTGGCTACAGAAGTCAGCGCATCAACTGCTTTTCCAGGTAATTAACGACCTGGCGGACGTTGGCATCGATTTCCATGCGGTCCTTCACGAGACGGCAGGCGTGGAGGACAGTGCCGTGGTCGCGACCGCCAAAGGCTTCGCCAATCGCACTGAGCGAACTTTCGGTCATCTGGCGGGAAAGGAACATGGCGACCTGACGCGGGAATGCGATGTTTTCCGGGCGGCGCTTGCTGGTCATGTCAGCCAGACGAATGTCGTAGTGTTCGGCGACGCGTTTCTGGATGACCTCGATGTTGACGGAGTAGCGGCCTTCTTCGTGGAGGATTTCCCGGAGCAAACCTTCCACGACTTCGACGTTCAGTTTCTTGCCGGTGAGCGAAGCGTAGGAAGCCACGCGAATCAGGGCACCTTCGAGCCGGCGGATGTTGGTGCGAATGCGGTTGGCGAGGAAGTTGAGGATTTCCTCAGGCAACGTGACGCCCATGGACTGCGCTTTCTTGTTCAGGATTGCGAGCCGCATTTCAACGTCGGGCGGTTGAAGATCGGTGACCAGACCCCATTCGAACCGCGAGACAAGCCGATGCTCGAGATTCTGAATTTCACTGGCGGGGCGATCGCAGGTGAGCACGATTTGCTTGTGGGCCTCATGCAGGGCATTGAACGTGTGGAAGAATTCTTCCTGGATGCGTTCCTTGCCGGCGAGGAACTGGATGTCGTCGATCAGCAAGACATCCGTCTGACGATATTTCTTGCGGAACTTGACGAGTGAATTGTTCTGAATGGCGTCGATGTATTCGTTGGTGAATTTCTCGGAGGAAACATAACCAACGCGCGCGCCCTTCTTGTTAGCGGCGACGTGTTGACCGATGGCGTGCAACAAATGGGTTTTGCCGAGACCGACACCGCCGTAGAGAAAAAGCGGGTTGTAAGATTTGCCGGGCGCTTCAGCGACGGCTTTGGCTGCCGCGTACGCAAAGTTGTTGTTATTGCCGACGACAAAGGTTTCGAAGGTGTTCTTGGGATTGAACGCCCATTCTCCGTTGGCCACGGATCGATCATGCTGCTGCATGGGTGCAGCCTTGGGTTTGACGGTGATGGCCTTCGCACTGGAGATGGGAGCGGCCGTCGCGTGGCCCGAAGCGACTTTGAATTTTGCGCGCAGTTGTCGAGCGCCAGCGACGCTCAATACATCTTGCAACAGTCCTTGATAATTATCTTTGAGCCACACTTCACAGAAATCGTTGGCTACTTCCAGCACCACCGAATCACCTTCCAAATCAATTGCTCGGAGTGGTGCGAACCATAGATTATAAGTGTCAGCGCTCAGCATGGAGCGCAGTTGTTCTTGAGCGGAACCCCAAATCTTGTCTGCTGAAACTTGCATATTCTTTACCCCGGAGGCCCTTTTTTCCACCGTTTTATTCACTTAGCCTCGAAACTTGTTTTTTGCGGAACTTTTAGCGCCGCTATTTCTAACACCATTCGAATCGCACGCCACGAAAAACTTTGAATTAAACTCCACGCCCGGCGAAGCGCAATCAGGCTGTTTCTTAAACTCCTAATTATAAGCGTCTTGCATCTGGCGATAAAAGAGCCCGCAGAACATCGGAAATTCAGCGGGCAAATTGGCGAAGCGAACAGTGATCGCTGAGGAGTTTTTTATGAAATGGAACGCGTGCTTACGAGGACAACATATTAACATTTATTCGCGAGTTATTCACAGCCTTGGTTTCAGCCAATAAAATCAAGGCAATAGTGGTTTTTGCTAGCAGCAATCAGTGGCGTTCTTAGCTTCTTGCAGTGGTGACTGGAGGGTCAGAAGCAAACCCGCGCTCGACAAGATGAAGGGCGACGCAAACAATTCTTCGCATGGCAAAAACACCGTCAACAATGTTGCCGATCGGCACGGTTGCTCCTGAATTCAAACTTCCAGATACATCTGGAAAGCAGGTCGCACTGGGAGATTTTTCCGCGCAACCGGCCTTGCTGGTTATGTTCATTTGCAATCATTGTCCGTTTGTCAAACATGTGCGTTCGGAATTGGCGCGCCTGGGACGAGATTACTTGCCGCGTGGTGTGGCAATTGTGGCGATCAGTTCGAACGACGTGGACAATTATCCAGAGGATAGTCCAGCAAAGATGGCGGAGGAGGCAAAAGAGGCGGGTTATGGTTTTCCCTATCTGTTTGATGCATCCCAATCTATAGCACGCGCCTATCGAGCCGCATGCACACCCGATTTTTTCCTGTTTGATAAGGATCGAAAGCTGGTTTACCGCGGGCAGTTGGACGATAGCCGTCCCGGCAATGGCATTCCGGTTACGGGCAAAGATCTCCGGGCGGCGCTTGATGCTGTTCTTGCCGGGCAAGCTGTGGCCGCCGTACAGAAACCCAGCCTGGGCTGTAATATCAAGTGGAAGCCCGGCAATGAGCCTGATTACTTTGGTTAAGCCGACAGTGTCCCGGAGTCCGTGCGCAGGAGAATGTGCTGGTATTGAAGAGGGCGGTGTTCTTAAATGGTTTCGCTATGAAAAAATGGATCATCCGGATTCTACTCCTGATTGTGGTTCTGGGCATCGCCGCAGTAGTTGCCATCGGATTGTCTCTGGATGGCGCCATTAAACGAGGAGTCGAGTATTACGGGCCGCAAGTGGCGAAAGTGGATGTTAAACTTGCAGGTGTAAATCTTTCAATATTCTCAGGCTCAGGCAGCATCAAAGGGCTGGTGATTGGAAATCCCGAAGGCTACACATCACCCCACGCCATTAGCGTAGGCAGTTCCAGCGTTGCGCTCGTCCCAAAATCTGTGTTCTCCGACAAAGTTGTGGTGAAGTCGATTCGAGTTGAAGCACCGGAAGTAACGATTGAACTAGGTCCGGGTGGCAGCAACCTGCAGCGCATTCAAGCAAACCTGAGTTCCGGTGAGAGTAAGCCCGCCCCCGCCGAACCTTCAGGAGAAAGGAAGCCCGGCAAGAAACTCCAGGTGGACGAAGTCGTTGTCACCGGCGGCAAAGTCACATTGGCTGCCGGGATGTTGGGGGGCAAATTGAGCGAGGCTCCATTGCCGGAGATTCGCCTCACAAATCTCGGAAGTGGCCCGGAAGGGATCACACCAAGGGATTTGGGCGCGCGGGTTCTTGCGGCCGTGATGGATGGCGCGATCAAAGTATCCGGCGATGCCTTGGCCAAAGCGGGACAGGAAGCGATTGATAATGCAGCGAAGGGCGCGAGCAATGCTTTGAACAAAGCTGCGAGCGATGCGGCAGGCAAGGCGGCAAAAGGGATTGGCGATTTTCTGAATAAGAAATAATTCGCGGGCCTGCGTTCTCCTTCCAGTTCATCCGCCGTCCCGACAGCTTCTTATTTAGAATAATTCTAATTATTGACAGCGCGCTCCCAGCTTAACTAGATTCCCGGTGTTGATGAATCGGGCCGGACACAATGAATTTGAGCGCGAGCTGGGTGAGCGACTGGCGACGAGCGGTTTCCGTTTCACGCATCAACGGCGTTGCGTGTATGACGTGTTAAGCCAGGCCAGTGATCACCCCACTGCCGAAGAAGTCTTCATGCGGGCGAAGCGCGTTTTGCCTGAGATTTCGCACGCGACCGTCTATAACTGCCTGGATGCGCTGGTGGAGTGCGGCTTGGCGCGAAGAGTTCAGCTTGAGCATGGCGCCGCGCGCTTTTGTCCAAACATGGAGGAGCATTGCCATTACTTTTGCAACGAGTGTGGGGCTGTTTTTGATGTTCCGCTGAATCCGCAATCTACAAGTGTTCCCCGCCCAAAAGGATTCAAGATCGACCACTTTGAAATCGCTGTTCACGGTGTCTGCGCTGGCTGCGACCAGAAGGGAAAGGAATGATTTATCATGAGTACTGCCACTGAGACCATTGAGGATTTAGTAAAAACCGAATACAAATACGGCTTCTACACTGAGGTTGAAACCGAGTCTGCGCCACCAGGTTTGAACGAAGACATCATTCGATTGATATCTCGTAAGAAGAATGAACCGGATTGGCTGACCGAGTGGCGTTTAAAGGCTTATCGGCATTGGATAACGTTAACTGAGCCTGATTGGCCGAAGGTTCAGCACGAGAAGATTAACTATCAGGATATCGTTTATTACTCCGCTCCAAAGCAGAAGAAGGATGCGCCGAAGAGCCTGGATGAAGTAGATCCCAAATTGCTCGAGACGTACGAAAAGCTGGGCATACCGTTGCGCGAACGCGAGCGACTTGCTGGCGTGGCCGTGGACGCCATTTTTGATAGCGTGTCGGTTGGCACGACGTTTCGAAAGCAACTGGCCGAGAAGGGAATCATCTTCTGTTCGTTCACGGAGGCTGTTCACGAGCATCCCGACTTAGTGAAGAAGTATCTGGGCTCAGTTGTGCCCTATACTGATAACTTTTTTGCAGCACTAAACTCAGCGGTCTTCACGGACGGATCGTTCTGTTATATCCCGAAAGGTGTGCGCTGTCCGATGGAACTTTCCACCTACTTTCGAATCAACGCTGCCAACACTGGCCAGTTTGAGCGGACGCTGATTGTGGCGGACGAAGGAGCGCACGTCAGCTATCTGGAAGGTTGCACGGCACCAATGCGCGATGAGAACCAATTGCACGCTGCAGTGGTGGAGTTGGTGGCGCTTGAGCGTGGCGAGATCAAATACTCGACGGTGCAAAACTGGTATCCAGGCGACGAGAATGGAAAAGGTGGTATCTACAATTTTGTGACCAAGCGAGGATTGTGTAAGGGTCGCAATTCCAAGATCTCTTGGACTCAAGTCGAGACTGGCTCTGCAATTACTTGGAAATACCCCAGTTGCATATTACTGGGAGACAACTCCGTAGGCGAATTCTACTCGGTGGCCGTAACCAACAACTACCAACAAGCCGATACTGGCACCAAGATGGTTCACATCGGCAAGAACACGAGCAGCACCATCGTTTCGAAAGGAATCTCGGCTGGCCACGGGCAAAACAGTTATCGGGGACTGGTTGAGATTCGCAAAAGTGCGGCAAATGCACGGAACTTTTCACAATGCGACTCGATGCTCATCGGCGCAAAATGTGGTGCACACACGTTTCCTTATATTGAGGTGAAAAACACATCTTCATCCGTCGAGCACGAGGCGACCACATCCAAGATTGGTGAGGACCAGATCTTCTATTGCAACCAGCGAGGCTTGGCCACGCAAGATGCCGTTAACATGATCGTTAACGGGTTCTGCAAAGAGGTCTTTAAAGAGCTTCCTATGGAGTTCGCTGTCGAGGCTCAGAAGCTTCTTGGCGTTAGCTTGGAGGGAAGCGTCGGCTGAGCCCTTCAGTCGCACGAGCAATCGCTGAAAGGTTCAGTGGCTTGCACTGGACTTTGACTCTTATACCGCTTCAGCCAGACAGCGAGGATGGAGATGTCGGCGGGAGATACTCCTGAAATCCTTGAAGCTTGCCCGATAGTTCGTGGCTTGATCTGCGCCAGCTTTTGCTTGGCCTCAAGCCGCAGACTCGGAACCACGGAGAAATCGAGGTCCTCAGGGATACCTTTTTCCTCCAAGTTTTTGATTCGATTGATTTCCGTCGATTGCCGGGCGATGTAGCCGGCATACTTGATTCCGATCTCTACCTGCTGAATCACGTCTGTTGGAAGTGAATTGTCGCGATCAGGCAGTTTTGCATAGGTCATCTCGGGTCGCTTGAGCTGCTGAGCGAGAGTTTCATTTCCAACACGAGTCTTCTTGAGGCGAGCCAATTCCTGGTTGAGCTTGGAGCGCTTTTCGCAGAACCGCTCGTACTTGGATTGGGGCAGCAAACAGATTTGATGCCCTAGCTCACTGAGCCGAAGATCAGCGTTATCTTGTCTGAGGACCAGCCGATGTTCCGCGCGGGAAGTGAACATTCGATAGGGTTCAACTGTTCCTTTGGTGACCAAATCATCAACCAATACTCCGATGTATGCCTGGTCACGTCCCAACACAAATGGACTCAGGCCAGCGACTGATCGGGCCGCATTGATTCCGGCCATCAGCCCTTGAGCGGCGGCCTCTTCATAGCCGGACGTTCCGTTGATTTGTCCGGCAAGAAAAAGATTCCTACAAACCTTTACTTCAAGCGTTTGCTTAAGTTGAGTTGGATGCACGAAATCGTATTCTACCGCGTACGCCGGCCTAAGAATTTCGGCGCTCTCACATCCGATCACCGACCGAATCAAGTCAATCTGGACCCCGAATGGAAGGCACGTAGAGAGGCCATTGACATAGAATTCATCAGTCGCGACGCCTTCAGGCTCGAGGAAGATTTGGTGACTCTCCTTGTCGGCGAAGCGCATGATTTTGTCTTCGATAGATGGGCAATACCGAGGTCCGACACCTTCGATGATCCCAGCATACAGGGGGGAGAGATGAATGTTCTCTCGGATGAGCGAGGCCGTCTTTTCGGTCGTTCGGGTGATGAAACAGTTTAACTGTTCCCCGTGTTGAGCCAGGACGGAGTTGGGTAGAAACGATTGTTCCACGTGGAACGGTCGCCCGTGCCAGTAACTGAAATACGGAACTGGATAGTCTCCAGGCTGACTCTCCATCTTTGAAAAGTCGATCGAACGTCGCAGCAGCCGTGGTGGAGTTCCTGTCTTCAGTCGACCTAACTCCAGTCCCATCTTTCGCAGCGATCCTGAAATACCTGTTGAGGCTGGCTCTCCAGCCCTGCCGCCTGTTTCCTGGCCGTTGCCAATGTGCATCAGGCCCTTTAGAAACGTTCCCGTTGTAATTACAACCACTTTCGCGAGAAACTGTACGCCCAAAGAGGTCTGCACCCCCGTCACCCCATCTGAGTTAAACAGGACTTCCGTCGTATGCCCCTGCTTAACGTCCAGATTCGATTGGCGTTCACAAACCCACTTCATTCGGAATTGGTAAGCCTTCTTGTCACACTGCGCCCGAGGCGACCACACGGCCGGACCCTTCTTTGTGTTAAGCATCCGAAACTGAATGCCCGACATGTCCGTCGCCAAACCCATTTCACCGCCCAGAGCATCTATCTCGCGAACGAGTTGTCCCTTTGCTTGGCCACCAATGGCAGGATTACACGACATCTGGCCGATGGTATCGGCGTTCATCGTGAGTAGCAGGACTTGACGACCTAGTCGCGCCGCAGCCAAAGCCGCTTCGATCCCAGCGTGGCCGGCGCCAACAACGATCACATCGTACTTTTTTGGATAAACAAACATCTTAGGCAGCGTGAAATCGGGAATCCAATGGATTGGTGTTGGTTTCCTTTTTAATTCGCCTCCATGGGTTCATTGCAAGTCGCTGGCAAATTTTGAAAACATGCTCGGTTTGATCGGGTGACGCAATGGCATTGGCGATGGCTTCCGCTGTGAAGGTTTTGCCTTTGTTAGATTTCAAATGCGTCACGATGCGCTTCTGGAGTACCAGGACATTGGCCGCGGCTTTCTTGCCGGCTTCGACGCCAGGTTGATGATAAGCGTTGATGTTAACCAGACTCGCATAAAACCCAACTGCCCTTTCATACAGTGCTATCAACACCCCTACCGAGAACGGACTCACATCTCTCACAGTGAGGCACAGCGAAAGCCTTCTCGCCTCGTGCAGAGCTTGGCGAGTTCCCAACAAAAAGCCACTCAAATAGTCCCCGCTGGTGATACCAGGCTCAACGAAAACACCCGGACGCTTTTGATCAACCAGTACTTCGATGAAGGTTACAAAGAAGTCATCTAAACCATCTCTAAGTTGCTGAATATAAGAATGTTGGTCTGTTGAGCCTTTGTTTCCGAGGACCGTGATGCCTTGGTTCACAACCTTTCCGGTCAAGTCCTTTTCCTTGCCCAACGATTCCATGATCAACTGTTGCAAGTACTTTGAAAGTAGCTCGAGGCGGTCCTTGTAAGGCAACACGACCATGTTCTTCTCTCCCACGCCGCCAACAGCGTGATACCAGCTTAGCGCGAGCAACGCTGCCGGGTTCTTCCTCGTGACAGGGGAGCGCGTAACGGCGTCACACTCACGAGCGCCGCGAAGCAGTTCATCAGTTTCAATTGCTTGCAGCGTGGCCGGCAGGAGCCCCACGCCAGACAGTTCGCTCGTCCGTCCGCCAACCCAGTCCCACATCGGAAAGCGGCGAATCCATCGATTGCTTTTCGCATAGTTGTCCAGCTCGCTTCCAACGCCCGTAATGGCCACCGCATGGGCTTCGAAGTGCAGCCGTCGCTTCTCATAAGCGGCCTTGGCTTCAAGCATTCCGTTTCGGGTCTCTTTAGTCCCCCCGGATTTTGATATTACAACGCAAAGCGTTTTTGATAAGTCATTTCCAATTTTTCCAAATACCCGCTGCATCCCGTCGGGGTCGGTATTGTCCAGAAAGTAGGGGTGAAGCTTGTCGGTTCGCGGGTTGCCGAGCGCCTGGCTGACGAATTGCGGCCCCAATGCTGAACCTCCGATCCCAATGATAAGAAGATTGCGAAACGTTCCGCCGCTTCCTTTAATGCGTCCGGCGTGCACCTTCTTTGTGAACGCTTTGATGTTCTTCAAATTGGCTTCGATCTCCCGTTGAATTGATCGGTTGGGTGCAATCCTGGAGTTTCTTAACCAATAATGGCCTACCATTCGATTCTCATCGGGATTTGCGATGGCGCCCTTCTCCAGAGCGGTCATCGCCTTGAAAGCCCGTTGAATCCGTGACTCCATCTTTGAGAAATACTCCTTCTTGATACCCATTCGACTGAGATCCACCGCCAACTCGATAGCGGGGAAGTCGAAGTAGAATTCTCTAAAATTCTGCCAGGCGTTTTTGTTCGTACGATTCGATTTCATGTCAGTTCCCAAAACCCAATCAATAGCGATGCCACTAACAGCACGCAAACTGCTGGTGTAGTGGAAAACCAAAACAATGTCCATATGAGTTCAATCCGTTATAATCCGTTATGAGAGTCCACTGACACGCTTGACCGACTTTTGGCCCGACCCTAGCATCGCCGTCATGTTGAAGGCACGTTGCGTCGTATTGTTGATCGCCCTGATTGCGGGGGTGGGACATTGCAAATTGCATGCTGAATTTGCCAATGGCGTGAAAGTTGTCGTCGACGAGGCGGCGATTACGCACGGCGAAATTGAATCCGACGTAAGGATTGTGGCGGGAGAATTATTGCGTCAGTACGGCCGTCAACCGGCGCTTTACAACCAAAAGGTGATGGAGGCCGCGAAGGACTCCATGGAGCGGGCCGTTCAGCAGCAGCTGATCCTGCACGACTACCGCACCATGGGTTACAGCATTCCTGAGAGCATCATTGAAGAAGTGGTGCAGGAGCAGATCAAGTCCCGCTTTGGAGACCGGGCGACGCTGAGGAAGACCCTGCAGGCGCAAGGCATCACGTACGAAAAGTGGCGGCAGCAGGAGAAGGATCGCTTCATCGTGCAGCAACTCCGGCTCAAGAACATCTTTCAGGAAGCCGTCGTTTCTCCATACAAGATTGAACGCTATTACATGGAGAATAAGACCGATTACAAAGTCGAGGATCAGGTAAAACTGAGGATGGTAACGCTCACCAACGTCGCCTCGGAAGCGGACATTGAGCAGTCGCGAAAGTTGGCCGAGGAGATCATTACCAAAGTCAAAGAGGGGGTGCCCTTCTCGGAAATGGCCCAAACATATTCAGACGGCGTCCAACGTATTCAGGGCGGCGATTGGGGCTGGGTGGAGCGTACTGTTCTAAGAAAGGAACTCGCCGAGGTAGCCTTCTCGCTAAAACCGGGGGAGGTGAGCGGCGTTATTGAAACCCCGCAAGCCATCTACGTTTTGTTCGTCGAAGACCGGCGAATGGCACATAATAAACCGCTTGCTGACGTACAAGCGGAGATCGAGAAAACATTGATGACCGAGGAGCGGGAGAAGCGGCAAAAGCAATACATCGACAAGCTGCGAAAGAAAACGTTCGTTCGCTATTTCTGACCGCACCGGCAATCGCCATCTGGAACATGTCTGGTCAAATCGGCATCACGCTGGGTGACGTTTCAGGTGTCGGGCCCGAAGTGACCCTGAAAGCGCTCGCGGCACTACTGGACGAGGACGACGCCCGCTACCTGATCATTGGTGATGAAGACGAAGTTCGAAGGACGAACGATCGGCTCAAACTCAAGCTGAGGTTTGAGCATTTATCGGAAGCTCACAGTGGCGAGCGTTTGTGCACAACCAATTCTTTTGGGGAATCGATCCCGGAGAAGCTTCCTGCTGGTTCGCCGGTGGCGGCGCGCGCTGCGGTTGCCTGGCTGGCTGATGCGGCGCAACGTTGCCAAAAGGGCGAGCTCGACGCGGTCGTAACCGCCCCGGTCAATAAGGAGGCAATTGTTCGCTCCGGCCAAACATTCGTTGGCCAAACCGAATTCCTTTCTCAACTGGCGGGCGCACAGCGGACCGCCATGATGTTGTTGGGCCACGATGAGCGCGAACGGTGGTTGCGGGTAGCCCTGGTGACGACACATATCCCCCTCAAACAGGTTCCGGCGAACATCACTCCTGCAAAAATCAGCCGGGCCATCGAACTGGCAGCGAAAGCGTGCGCCGACCTGGGATTGTCGCGCTCCCGCATTGCCGTCTGCGGACTCAATCCTCACGCCGGCGAAGGTGGACAAATGGGCGACGAAGAGACGACAACGATTGGGCCGACAGTTTTAGCGGCACAGAAGAACGGCTTCGATGTGGTTGGCCCGCTAAGTGGCGACACGGTGTTTCATCATGCCTTAAGAGGAGAGTACGACGCGGTGGTCGCGATGTATCACGATCAGGGTTTAGCCCCGCTCAAGGCCGTCGCGTTTGATACCGGGGTGAATTGGACGCTGGGCCTTCCGTTTATCCGCACCTCGCCCGATCATGGCACTGCGTACGACATTGCAGGCCGGGGCATCGCTAATCCATCCAGCATGATTTCGGCGCTTCGACTTGCCAGGGAGCTCGCGAAGAAGGGGAATTAGCTAAACGTTCGTGACGGTCGCGGCGATCGGAAGTTCTCGCAGCGGGGCCACGCGTTTGACACGCAACCCAATTTTCTCGGGAGCGTCCTTGAAAGACAGCACGCCGCCCTTCTGAGTCACCCCCGAATAGGGGTCGTTGGTCGTGAGAAGATTTCCATCCACGTCCAGGTAATCGCAAAGTTCCGCCAGGTGAGTGGCCGCGCTGATCAGCACACTGGTCTCGATCATGCACCCAATCATCGTCTTGAGCCCCGCGTTGCGAGCCGCCTGCAGGGCGACGAAGCCCGCGCTGACGCCGCCCGTCTTTACCAGTTTGACATTCACCCCGTGAAAACATTGCGCGCAGTGCGCCAGGTCTTTTGCCGAATGATAAGACTCATCTGCGAACAAGGGCAGCGGGGAGCGTTCCTTGAGCCAGATCAAGTCTTCAACACTCGTGCTCTGAGGCATGGGCTGCTCCACAAATTGGATGTATTTGTCCTGAGCCAACTGCTGCAGACGTTCCAATGCCTGTTCCTTTGTCTTCCAACCTTCATTGGCGTCCAGTCGGATCGCTTTGGTCGGGGCCGCTTCACGCAAAGCGGCGACAAGTTGCTGATCCTCGGGCACACCCACTTTCAACTTCAACACCGAAAACCTTTCGGCCGCCTGAACCTTCTTGCGAATAACCTCCGGCTCAGCGATGCCGATGCTGAAGGAAGTAACATGTTGGTTCTCCCGAAAACCCAGGCCGAGAAAATCGTAAACCGCTTTCCCACTCCGACGCGCTGCTCCGTCAATCAAGGCGATGTTCAAGGCGCACTTGGCCGCCATGTCGTCCGGGGAAAGCGTGTCCAGATAACTCATGCTTCCGGTGAGATTATCGAAGGAAAGTTGCGAGGCATCCACCCGGCGGAAGAAGGTTTCGACCGTGGCCGGGGATTCGTGATATCGGCCGATGGGTGAGGCTTCACCGATGCCGACCAGTCCGTCGGGTGTCGTCAGTTCCACCAGCACAACTTCAAACACGTTGGTGCTGCCGCGGGCGATCGTCCACGTGTTTGCCAGTTGCAACTGTTCCCGCCAGAACTTGAGATTCATCAGTAACAGCAAGACCGAAAATGCCCCACGACGCAACCCGCATGTTTAGGGGGGGCAAGCGGCAACCGGCGCTTCAGATCACCGTGCCGTGCGGGATCATGGCGCCTTTGGGTATAATAACGATGCCATCACGGATGAAATACAGTGGGTGATCCATGTTCTCCGCCTTGCCCGTCGGGGAAATAACGACGTTGTTGCCCACGCGCGCATTCTTGTCGATGATTGCATTCTCGATGCGGCAGCCGGAGCCGATTCCCACCCGCGGCGACCCCGCTTTCTCGTGCTGCTCAATGGATTCCTTTGACTCGAAATAGTCGCATCCCAACGCCACCACGCGATGTAATTCCGTGCCGGGGCCGACCAGCATTCGCAGCCCGATAATGCTGTTGGAAATCTTCGCCTGATTGATAATGCAACCGTCGGAAACCACGGCATGATCGATTTGCGCACCGTTGATTTTCGAACCCGGCAAAAAGCGAGGCCGGCTGAAAATCGGTGCACTCATATCGAAGAAGTTGAACCGCGGAAGTTCGGCGGCGATGTCGAGATTCGCTTCAAAGAAAGCCCGAATGGTTCCGATGTCCTCCCAGTAACCCTGGAACACGTAAGAGGATACTTTATGGCTTTCGATGGATCTCGGAATGATGTGTTTGCCGAAGTCGGTATGCGGGTTGTCAAGCAATTTGCGAACAACGTCGCGGTTGAAGATGTAAATACCCATCGACGCGAGAAATTTCTCTTCGTCACCCTCAATGCCAAGTGTTGCATACCACTCCGGCGGCAAACGAAGTGAATCCTGCACGGCGGGGTCCTTGGGTTTCTCAACGAATCGCGTAATCTGCCGATCCTCGTTGATTTGCATGATGCCCAGCGACGCGGCTTCGCGACGCCCCACCGGGATGGTGGCGATGGTTACATCCGCTTCGGTCTCGCGGTGTTGTTGAACCATCTTGCGATAATCCATGCGATACAGCTGGTCGCCACTGAGAATCAGCAGGTACTCGAAGTCGTGGTCGAGGAAGTGGACCAGATTCTTGCGGACTGCGTCCGCGGTGCCTTCATACCAGGACGTATCCGAAAACGTTTGCTGCGCGGCCAGGATTTCGACGAAGCCACTGGAGAATTGATCGAACTTGTACGACTGCGAAATATGCCGATGCAGCGACGTCGAATTAAACTGCGTCAGCACATAGATGCGGCGAAACCCGGAATTGATGCAGGTGGAGATGGGCACATCCACGAGCCGATATTTGCCCGCCAGCGGCACGGCGGGCTTGGCGCGGTCTTTGGTGAGCGGGAACAAACGCGTGCCCTGGCCACCGCCCATAATGACGCAAAGCACATCGCTGGTATTGAGGGACTGACGGGTGATACGGCTCGTTGACATAAGAAATTCCAGTGCGGTTGCGAATCCAAGCTAGTCCGCACGCGTAACCTCGGCAAGCACCAACGCTCGACTCGCCTTCCGCGTTTCTCTAACATCGTCCGCATGCGCGAAGCATCACTGAATTTTCTCAAAACTCTCGTCAATACTCCGAGCCCCGTCGGGCACGAAACCCGTGGTCAGCGCGTGTGGCTCGATTATGTGAGGAAGTTTGCGGAGGAGACCTACTCGGATGCCTACGGCAATTGCGTGGCAGTGCTCAATAAGGGTGGTTCGCCCCGCATCATGCTCGCGGGCCATGCCGACGAAATTGCCATGGCGGTGAACTTCATCGATGACAACGGTTACATCTATGTCCGGCGGATGGGCGGAGTGGATGCCGCCATCACCAAGGCCCAGCGCGTGGTGATTCATGCGCGGCGCGGGCCCGTGAAAGGTGTGGTGGGCAACGTGGCGCCGCATCTCATGAAACTTGAAGGCGAACCCAAGCCGCCCAAAATTCACGATCTCTTCATCGACATCGGCGTCAGCAAACGCGCCGATGCCGAGAAGCTCGTTCGTGTCGGCGACCCCATTACGCTGGTGGACGAGTTTGATGTGTTGCGGGGTGACCTGGCGGTCGCTCGCGCGTTCGACAATCGCATCGGCACCTGGTCGGTCGCCGAAGCGCTGCGGTTGTTGAGCGAATCCAAATCGAAGCTGCACGCCGAAGTATGTGCCGTGTCCAACGTGCAGGAAGAAGTCGGTTTGCTGGGCGCCCGGCAGATTGCCTACTCGCTCAAGCCAGACATTGCATTGGTGGTGGATGTGACCCATGCGACGGATTACCCCACGGTCAGCAAGGCGCAGCATGGCGATGTAAAGGTTGGGAAAGGACCGGCGATTACTCACGGCGGCTGCAACCATCCTGAAGTGGTCGCGCGCATTGAAGCGGTCGCCAAAGCGAAAAGGATTTCACTCCAGCACGAAGCCATGTCCGCGACCAGCGGCACGGACACCGATGTGATTTTCTGGACGCGCGGGGGCATCGCCAGCGCCCTCATCAGCCTGCCAAACCGTTACATGCACTCGCCCGTGGAAGTCGTGAGTTTGAAGGATCTTGAGCAGATTCCACAGCTCCTGGCCGGGTTCGCCCAATCCGTCAAAAAGGGCGAGAAGTTGAAAGTGAAGATTTGAACCGCTTTAAGCCCAGCGGTTCACAGCAGCTTCGGCAGCAGCCGTCCGGTCCGCGTCATGTAATCCACGTAGGTTTGCCCGTGAACAGTCTTGAGATAATTCTCTTCGTCCACAGCTTTGATGAGGGCGCAGAGATAATGCAGCGCGAGGATGACGAAGGAAAGAGCCGTGGGCAGCAGCAGTGCCGCGCCGGCCAGCATCACGAGTTGAAAGGCGTAGATAGGATGACGGATGGCCCGATACGGTCCGCGTTCGACCAGGGTGGTCTTCTCGTTCCTGTTAACGCCAATGCGCCACGTGTTGCCCATGGCGGCGTAACACCAGAGTGTGCAGGCATAACCGCCCACGACCAACACAGTGCCTGCTACGAACAACGGCAGATTCAGCAGCGCTGGGAAAAAGGCCACACCCGGCCAGGCATTTGCGGTTCGGACCACAAAAGATTGTCCCACCCAGACAAGGATGACCAGCAGCCAGCCGACCCACAGAATTTTTTCCTTCGCGCCGCGTGGTTTCAGGTTGGGCGAGCGGCCAATCTGTTTGCGGACGCGGCGGGCGAGAATCCACACGCCAACCCAGTAGATGAGGCCCGAAGCGCTGACGATGGCACGTCGCCAGAATAGTTCGTCGGCACTCATGGCGTGGTGCTCGTGGATTGGAGTGCGCCCGTCTCGGGCGTAGCAAGGTGGAGCGAGCGGTCACGTTCGGAACTTTCTGCGCCTTCCTGCCGGGCGGGCGTCGCTGTGCCGGGGGACGGGCGCACTCCGGAAATACGATCGCTTTTGGCCTGGACCAATCGTTGGAGTTCCAGCACCCAATGTTTCTTGATGCTGTACCAGACGTCGGCCGCCCAGAGGATGTTCTTCGAATCGCCATCAAACTTCACGTCCAGCTTTGGCGTGTCCACGGGTTTATCCGGAGGGTGATAGTTGTTGATCCACTCGCGGAGTTGATAGGTCTGCAAGAGGTGCTGTGTGTCCGGCACATGGCCGTGTCGATAGGAACTGGGCAGCCAGACGTTGCGGACCTTTGCCGTGCCTTTGGCGTAATATTCATTCAGCGAACCGTAACCGAGGAATTCGCCGCCCAGTAGATCGCGACCTTTGCAGAAGCCCGTGAAGTCTTCGACCGTGTCCGGAATGGCCCGGAGTTTTCCGTTCATGGACCATTGGCTGGGCAACAGGCGGGTTGGTCCGCCCGCGCCGACGGCCGAGACATAAGGAATTTTCAATCCGAGCACCGGACGCAACTGTCCCGTCAGCGGATCGGTGATTTCGTAACGGTCTTCCTTTTGCCACGTGTAAGGATTCCAGACGTAAAGTTTGTTGCCGTAACTGCCCGCCAAATAATAAAGCACTTTGACGGCCTGCATGCCGCCCTGGCTGTGCCCAATGATGACGGGGCGAAGTCCGTCGCGCTCGTAAAACCAGGCAATTTGCCCCGTGATGATGTCCGCGTCTTCGTAGCAACTGAAGGTGTACGTGCCATCACTGGGATTGGTGAGGCTGGACTGTGGATAGCCCATCCCCATCAGGAAATGGGAAAACGAAATCATCATTTTATGCACCGGCGCAATGCCACCATGGATGTTGATGACGCGTGGGGCTGGCGCTTGAGACAATGTCTCGCGAATGTCCGCATCCGTCACGTGCTCGGGGTTGAGAGCCAGAATCCGCTTCTCCAGTTCGGGCGAGGGCTGGAACGTCGCCGGGCCGGGCTTTGCCAACAACGCCTGGGCTCGCTGAGGCGGCAGGCCTTTTCGATCATAAATGGCGCAACCGGACAAGCACAGCACGGCGGACAGGATGAAAATCGCTCGAAAGCATTCGCGCATTGCGCCAGGAGCGCGGACCGCCGGGTCCGCGTGGCTCTGGGTCAGGCATTCGCGCGGACTCAGCGGTCCGCGCTCCGGGTTGATGGAGAGAAGAGTCGCGGCGCGTCGGTTCATATTGCCAACTCGCGCCCGGAAACGGTTTCAAGCAAGTTGTTTTGAATTCCCGTGATGTCCTCGGGTGAAAAAACCGTGCGTCGGAACGTGAGTCCGATGCTCACGTTCTCTCCCACCGTGGTGACGGACATTACCAGCGGCGTCACCGGGCCGGTCGAAACCGCGCGGAAATAGTCGAAGGACGTTCCGTCCATCGGCTGCGGCCAAAGCGGGTTGAGATTCATATTGGTGATGCCTCCCCAGAGGGGATAATGCTTCTGGTACAGCTTCCGGCGCTCGCGCGTCGAGAAGAAACCCATCATGCGGCGGCCGAAACGCAGTTCCAGCGCGGAGGTCAGATAGAGCTGGTCGCGTTTCATGCGCTCGGTTCGTTCGCGCACGGCGACCGCGATTTCCCGGAGGCGGCCATTTTCCGAGGGCAACGGCTGGGTCACGATGAACGAACCGAGAAAAAGGCCGAAGGTTCGCGGGCCCTGCAATCCCAAATCACGGCGCAGGTTTACAATGCATCCCAGCGACAATTCCGGGCGGCCGCGTTTTTGGGCGTGGGACGCCAGCGGCGCGACGCTGCGCGCCAGCAGCGCGAGGAAGACATCGTTGATGGTCACGCTCCACGCTTTGCTCGCCTGCATCAGTTTTGGCAGACTGCCGGGTGGCAAAAAGAAAAGGGTCACCCCCACCTTCGAGTCGGCCACGTCGCGATAGTTAGGCCGGCACGACCGGCGCATGTTGAAGATCATGCCGGGAATCGCAGCCAGCTTTTTCATCAGCAATTTTGGCTGTCCCAGCAATCCGTCGCGAGGCGGAGGATAAAGGTCCAACGACTCAACATCGCCACCTTCACCGGGAACGAAGTAGGTTTCGACAATCCGTCTCAGCAGGAATACCACGGCTTCCGCGTCGGCGACGGGATGGAAATAGATGAGACCCAATAAGAAGGAACCGGCTTCCGGCACGATGAAGAAGCGGAAGGGTGTGAACCGCTGATTGGACGGGAAGCGGGTGTTGAGTTGACGTTCCACCTCAGAAACGAGCGCCGTGTACGGATCGGCCTCGGACACAAGTTTGATTTCACACTGCGCCGGCCCGCCTTGATAGTCATACCCACCGTGCGAGGTGTCCATTTGCAAGCCGGTAAGGCCAAGCCGGACCAGCAAGTGGCGGATGACATTGCCCAGTCTCTCGGGATCGAGCACGGCTTGAATCCTGACGACGTGAACGGCGTTGTAGGGATGCAGCTCGTTCCATTGGAGCATCACGCGCTGGAAGATGTTGAGTCGTCCGGGCATGACTCAAACCAGCGGCTTGCCCCGTGAGATACTCTCACCGATGGACGTCGCGGCAATTGTCTGATGGGCTCGCCTCGGCCGACCTTGAGTTGGTCCGGTGGTTATCTCACGGGGCGAGCCGACATTGATGCCGTGCTTCAGGCAATAGGCGGTGTTGGCGACATATTTGGTCGCCCAGTACTTCAAGCCAGCGCGCTCTTCGGTCGTGAGCCGGCGAACAACTTTTGCGGGTGCACCCAACACCAGCGATCCCGGCGCAATTTTCATGCCCTGCTTAACGAGAGCTTTCGCGCCAATCAACGATTGTTTGCCAATCACCGCACCATCGAGAATCACCGCGCCCATACCGACCAGCACTTCATCGCCGATCTTGCACGCGTGCACGATGGCGGAATGCCCGATGGTCACGTAATTGCCAACGAGGCACGGAAATTCGTCCGCCAGGTGCAGGACGGCGTTGTCCTGAATGTTCGTGTGATGTCCAATGACGATGCGGTTGATGTCGCCGCGCAAAACGGCGTTATACCAGACGCTCGAATGATCGCCGAGCTTCACGTCGCCAACCACGACGGCGGTTTTGGCGATGTAAACTCCTTTGCCCAGGCGCGGTCGCTTGCGCAAGAACGTGTCCAGTTGTTTCTCCAGTTTCCCCACAGCTTTGTTTTACCTGTTTGCGTGAGTTGGCAAAACAAAAATACTCCGAGGACACTCGCAGACAACGGACGCGTTCACGAGAAACGCCGCCCGAACTTTTGCGATTGGAAACCCGGCTCCCGCCACGAGGTCAGTAACTCTCCAAGGTAATGCACTCTAACTCGGTCGCGCATTGGTTGGGTTCAGACCCGAGGTCCTGAATGTATTTTCCCACCGGGCTGGATCCGACAGTCTTCCTGCCCGCCCACAAAAGCTGGCTGTCTCCACAATAGAACGAGACGTACCAGGAATCGTAGCCATAAGTTACGCTGGGGTTCCAGAACTCGTGTATGGCCTTTCCTTTGATGGCCGTGGCATCGTAATTCCACCACATCGGAAAGTCCCAAAACCCATCGTTGGTGGGGAATGTTCCGTCCCATTCCACCCCACTCGAACCAGGGCACGTATTGCAGACAATCACCAACGGTTTTACAACTGTTTCCCAATCTTTGATGCGCACCCGATCCGGTACTTCGATTGGCTTAGCCACCCGCCGCAAACGATAGGTTGCGCCCGGCGGATGGAAGGTGAACTCGTCCGGGTCAATCGAAAAGTTATCGAACAAAGACAGGCCAATCGTCCCGCCGTTCCAATTACCCTCGCGAATGGGATTGAGTGCCAGGGTCGCCTGCTCGACAGCAGCAAGGTCTTCCGTGAACGCCGCCCCTTTAACACCGGGCAGCCACGCTCCAAAATTCGACACCACTTCTATCCTGTGCTGACACCAAGGCTCGTAACAAAATCTCGTAAAGTAATAATAATGCGCCGTGTCATCGAATGCCCACATGTCCAAAGCCCCCTCAACGTACTCAAGGTGGTACCAGCCAGGCGGGGCGTTTCCAAATGAAACGGGCGGTTCATAAATGGTGGCCTGCCCGATGACCGTATCGTCCGGCAACTGAAAAGGATTCGGAACCGGGTCGCCCGCTTCGGGAACGCAGCACAGACGTTGAGCAGCGATGGCGATATTCTGGTCCACCGAATCATGCGGAGTTGAGCCGTCTGCGCCGATGGTTCCCTGGAAAATCAAAACGTAATCGGTGGCGCCCGTTTGTGGCGGAAACTCCGCCGTTATCGATTGGTCGTCGTCGAGGGAACTGCTGTAGGTAGTAGTAAAGGTCGGACTCGCTAATTCCGTGCGCACACCGCCGGCGTTGTCCCAAAAGAGCCGGAACGCACCACCAAGGAATCTGTCACCGGAAACGTTCTTGATTTGGAGACCAACCAAGCCGGGCGCACTGCCCGCTCCAACTGTCACTTCCAATTTCCCGCGGAAGAAGTAGTCCAGTATCCCGGCGCTGTATTCGATCGCTTTGGGAATCAGGATGGAGTGGTATTCCTGCAATACATTGTTGTCGTTTATGCTGACCTTAACAGTCTCCTTCTTCTTTGCAGTTAAGTAGCTCCAAGCACTGTGGTGTGTCATCGTTTTACCATCCTTGACTTTAGCAAAATAGAGGCGGTTTTTGGGAAGACCATCTTTGAGCAAGACAGGTCTTGCGGCCGTTGCGGGAAGCTGAAGCACTGTTCGGAAATCTGTGCCGGACCCAAAAGATGGGAATGGAAAGCGATGGCGAAAGTGAAGGTTTTTGACTTCTGTATAAAGGGCATCGTCAGATAAAAAATTTCCGTTGCTGTACTCCGCAAGCCCAAGTGTCGCTTGGGTCAGACCAGAGCCAGCTTCATTAGCCACTAATGCTTGGGGTTGACCCGTATATAGTTTCCGATCCCAGAAATCCTCGAGCTTGTCGAAGCCAGCGGTACGCCACTGCTCCCAAGAACGCGTCGAGGTGGGAAAGGCTGATTGATATCCCACTTTTCCTGCATTCTCATAGAATTTGAGGCCGTAATTCTCCATCGGGCTGGAAGGACCTAGAACGGGGAAATGGTTGTCATCTCGTGTGTGGCTCGGCTGGGAAAGGTCTTGATTTAAGTGAATCACATGGCCAAGTGCGTAAAACATGTGCCCTAGATTCGCATCTCTCACCGTTTTCAAACTTTTGGTGAGGCCATCGAATTCGTAAAGGCGGGCTTTTTTCCACGATTCCGAGTTGGGATGAATCGCCCCGTAAGCTTCAGACACCCACTCAAACGAATTGATAGGAGATCCATCTAAAGGTGGATCGGTCAAACCCTTTGCCCACTGTTCCCCGCGCACGGCGGGCGTGTAGAAATGGTTTGCTGCTCGCAAACCAGCGTCTTCATCGACGCTGCCTTTTGATATCCATTCAACGGCTCTGAGTGTCTTTGAGTTGAACAAAAACTTAAGTTGTGGCCACGTGTCGCTTCCGAAATTATCATCAAAAAAACGTGTGAAGTTTTCTGAAGATAGAGTCGCTTGTCGGGACATAATGCTGTGCAATTCCGTTTCATGAGCGAATCCTACAGCAGAAGACAATAGCACCACGCACTTGATCCATAGCCAAACTGCACTTCGTGTAATTCTCATAGTCTTAGCGCTTTCGAAAAAACACCCAAGTTTCTGTAATTGCGGTAATAAACATAATAACCAAGCCAATCAGAACTGTGTTGACCAAGCACAACAGAAAAAAGTAGCCGGAGGTCAATTCAGGCATATGGTTTTTGGGAAAGCCCATCGCATTATGCAAAAAAAAAGTTGGCTGACTGAACCACCAAATGAACAAACCCGAGAGTGAGTGCCCGCTTGCTTTAGCAAATGCAATTCCGAGAACAATCAAATTGGCGACCAGGCCGATAATACTGCCCCAGAGACCTCGCCGGAAGATCGTGCTTCGGTAAATCACCCATTTCGAAATCCCATCCAGAAACATCTTCTCACTGCGCGATAGCTGTGGGACCTCGCTTTCACTCTCTACCCGCGCGATTCTGAGATATACGACCGCGCCAACAACTCCGAAGATCAGACAGTTTGAAACAATCATTAAGGCAAGATCCCTGAGCTCTGGTTCACTTGGATTGAACTCTGGACTCATTCCAACAAGCAGGCCAAGCACAGCGCCGGGAATGGTGAACACCCGCCAGGTTGAGCGTGAGAGATTGAAAACAAAATCATTTACGGCGCTGTATTCTGACTTGTTCAACCATGCAACCGCCAAGGTCAGGCAAAAGGCGATCGCTGAGCCCCAAAGGAATCCGACTCGCCACGGTCGTCTGGATCGAGGCTTCAAAAGTCCAGTATGCGCCATGAGCCATTCTCCTTGGTAAAATTGATCGGGAAGGCGATCATTACTCCATCAATTTCTTGCTCGAAATAGTATTGTGCCGACTCATTCTCAACTGAGACCGGAGCAATAGTTCCAATATCATCAATTATCGGCATCAAGTCGGTTACCCCTATCGAGAGAAATACTTCTCTGTATTGTGGTCCTGATTTCCAAGTAAAGTATGGAATCGCCGAATCAATGTTTCCGAGAAGCAAACTTGAAGTCATTCCGCTCCATGTTGCTTCCGGCGAACTTGACTCGGGCAGCGTGGCCTTAATGACACGATTGTTCCCCATGTCGGCAATGTAAATCTTCTCCGCCAAAAAGTCGGCGATCGAGGCCACTGCATTCGGCTGACTCAGTCCAAGCTGAGTTGAGAGCGAGAGACGGGCGCTGAAGGGTATCGGTGAATAACCGTGGCCACCGTTGACTGGATCAAAGATTTGCACCCGGTTATTGCCGGTTTCGCCAACGTAGATTCCGCGAGAACCGACGGAAAGATTTAGTGGGCCTTGGAACTGCCCGAGTGCTATGCCGGAGCTTCCGCTCGTGCCGATAACATCAGAAGAAAAGACAAGAACGACGCGGCTATTTCCTGAGTCGACGATGTAAAGATAACCCCTAGCATCGTAGGTAAGCCCTTTCGGAGTACTGAATTGCCCTACGCCACTGCCAGAAGTGCCGAATGTTTCAAGGAACGCCCCGTTCGCAGCGCTAAATCGTTGAATGCGGTGGTTCCCGGAATCCGAAACGGCAATCTCGGTTCCATCTGGCGACACGGCCACATCGTAGGGTATGTTGAACTGGCCGTTGCCTGTGCCGGAACTGCCGATGATCCCATCCGAGTCGAAGGAAGTGTCGAGTTGGAACGTGCCGCCATTGGGATTGTATTTGGCAACCTGGTGTTGACCGCTCAACGCCACATACACATTGCCGTTCGCATCCACATCCAGTCCCGTCGGTGTCGTGCCGAGGCTGGCCTTTGACCGAACGACCGCGTGGCTGGAGTCGTACTCGATAACTGTCGCCGTGCTGCGGGACAAAACATAAAGATGGCCATTGGGCGTGGTCTTGAGGTCAACGGGATCGGTAACGGTGATGGTGCTCTCCGTCACGGGCGCGGATTGCACGTTGATGCGCAAGCGACCCACCGTGGTGGAGTTCCACCCGCCCAGGCTGGAGAATTTGCCCACCGTGGTTTGCACCGTCACCACCGGGAAATATTCCCCAGCGGCGTAATTGTGCGAGACGGGATTAAGATTGCTCTCAGTCTGGTCGGTCGTGCCGTTACCGTCAAAATCGTAGTAAACATTCTGCAATGTGCCGGGAGCAGAAGAAGCCGTAGGCGTAAAAGTCACATTCAACGTCGCAAAACCGCCCACTGGCGTTGCTGCCAGTTGAACTGGATCAACCAGGGTCGCGCCGCCCGTCAGATTGATGCTGGTGGAGGTGCTGTTTCCCGCAATGTCTTCGGCGGTGGCGGTGATGGTGTTCGCGTCGGTGGCCAGCGGCACGTTGAGCGCGGTGAACGTGTTGCCGCTGATGAAAGCCAGCACGCCGTTGACGGTGATTTGTTTAAGCGAAGTTTCAGTGAACGTCCCGCTCACGTTGACGCGAGTCGTGTTAAACGTGGTGTTATTGGCCGGCGCAGTGATGGCAATTACTGGCGCGACGGAATCGAGATAGACCTTGGTGGTGGCGGAAATCGTTCCATTGGCTGTCAGCGTGAACGTATTCTCGCCCTCCGTGAGAGCCACAGGGATGGTGAACTCGCCGGTGCGTTTCGTAATGGCGTCGCCGTTGAGTGTGAGCGTGCTCAGACCGCCGGGATTTACTCCGGTGGTGCGGGCAATCAACGTGCCAGGTGACGATGTGAAGAACGGCTGCACGCCTATCAGCGAAATCACCGGACTAGAGGCGTTAATCGTGAGTGTGACGGGAGACGAGAGGGTAACGGCCCCGTCGTCGTCAATTGCCTTGGCCGTAAACGTGTAAGTGCCGGAGGGAACATTGGCCACGTTGTGCCGCAACACGCTCGAAGTCGTGGTTTCCGCCACTTTGTAGGTGCCGCGGTAGAGTTGGACTTTGGCAATTGTTCCATCGGCATCTTCGGCTTCAACCAGGATTTCAATCGAGTCCGAAGCCAGGAAGGAAACGCTGCCGGACGGAGAAACCGTCACGGTCGGCGCTTCGTTGGAGGGCGGTTGGGTCTCGATGACGTAAGTCTGGCTCTCAGTATCACTGGTCGTCCAACTGGCTTTCCAGGCCTTGGCCTTGAGCATTTGGCTGGATACGGAAACGCTGCTGCCCGAAGCAATGCTGGTTGAAGAGGTGGTTGGCTCATCACCATTCAGTGTGTAACGGATCGTTGCCCCCGCGGTCGGGCAGGTGACGGTTACGTTCTGGGCCGATGCGTAGCTACCGCCAACCGGGTTGAAGTTTGGCGACGCGACATTGCCCACGAGCGGATTCTTTCCGAGTTGGAATTCCTCCAGATTGGTCAGGCCATCGGCATCCGCATCCTTGTAAGCGTCCGTTGTCCCGGTGCTTCCGGTATCTGGATTGGTTGGGCTGGTGTTGATGACATACTCGCGCACGTTGGTCAACCCGTCGCCATCCGGGTCTTCATCGCCGTCCGCGATTCCATTCCCATCGGTGTCGTCCTCAGCGGGATTGAGGCCCAATTGGTATTCCTGCAAGTTGCTCAAACCGTCGCTGTCGAAATCGCCACCGCCGTTCTGGTCGAGCCGGCCAAAGTGTTCCAGTTCCCAATCCTCTGGCAAACCATCTCCGTCCCGGTCCGTTACGCATTCGGTGATGTCGTAAGGTGAAATCGAACCGTAGTAGTCCTGGTCGTGCCACGTGTCCACATTGCACATGTCAGCGGGTCCAAGGCTGATCGCGGCGGAAGAGGCGTAGACCCCCACGTCACAATTCAGAAATGAACTGTAATAAACCACCCAACTGCCGCCGTAACAGTAAAGCCCGGTCTCGGCAAAGCGGATGTCCAGATACCCCAGATAGGCGTAGGGCACGTAGTAAAAAGCCAGCGCACGCTCTGCATAAGTACCGGAAGGCGTGCCGGTGCCGATGGAATAGCCTACCGAGTTGTCATCTTTCGCTGTGAAGGTGACCGTGCCGGAAGGACCGGACACGGACCCAGCGATGGTGAGGCTGGCTCCGGGTGCGTGCTTGATCACCGCGCCGGCTTCGAAGGTTGCCATGCCGTCAATGACCACCGCATCTTCCACCAGGTAAGTCTCTCCCGATTCGAATGTGAATTCTGTCGCCGACTCGACGAGTTCGTAATCCAAAACAAACCCACGAGGAATTGCAGCGGCCGATGACAGGGACGCCATGCGCGGTTTGCTGGAAGTTGTCGCGCGGGCCAGACGTGTTTCAAACGAGGGCAATTGCAAACCAACATCCGACCGCTTCGGAAGCTCACGTTTCAAAGCGGCTTGAGGGTTCGATTTCGGGAAAATCCCCGCCTGCTTCGGCAGTTGATTCAGCTTTGCCACGACATCACGCCACTCGACCGCCTCCGACAGCACCGTTCGCCCATCGAGGTTGAGAAGCCGCTTGGCCACCGGAATGCCATCGCGCTTGGAAGCGTGCGATGAAAATGCCCGGCCCAGATACATGGCCATCGCTCCGTAATCCAACTTTTCATCGACCAAATCCGGTTCAACCATCTGCGCGCGTTTTGATTCATCAGTTTCGCGCTTCATCACCCACGGCATCCGCGACGGCATCGGGCTTTCCACTATTTCCGTGAGCATTTCCAGCCGGGTGTTCGCACTCATACCAAAGTCCGAAGGTGTAACGGATGGACCGCGTTGAAACGTCAGGTCTTGACTGAATCGGCCGCGACGGTAGGCATACGTGATACTGGCTTCAATGCCACTGCCGTCAAACGCATCACGGAACACGATCAGGTTGCTGGATACCAGTTCCGCTCGAGAATCCTTCAGCCGCGCCAATAGCGCGCTTTGTCCAGACTCGGGATCATAAAAGCCAATGGCGAGCGGATGTGACACGATGCGTTGTCGGTCGCTTGTTTCAAGATCGACCGATCCAAAGCGGTTTAGGTTGGCGCTAATGACGACGCGGTAGGCTGCGCCGGTGCAGACGACAAAATCACCCAAAGCCTGAACGACGGGAACTGCGGTTTGCCACTGGCCGCTGGCGTTGGTGAAATTCATTCCATTCGCCAAAACGGCATAGCGGCTAGTGACACTGGAGACTTGACCGAGTTTATTCGTCTCCTGCCGCACGGTTGAAATCAACTCGTGATGCCGACCGCGCTCGGCACTGAACACGCGAGAACTGTCGGTCGCCGTCTGCGCGACGCCGGCGATGCGGACCAGACCGACAGCTAACCCAACCGAGACGACCATGCAGAATTTCATTTTCTTCTCTCCCAGCGAACTGATCCGGAAAGCAAGAGAGTTCGCGAATGTTTGATTGGCGCGGCTGAACTGGCGCTGTTCTACGCCCACCGCGCACGCCGTGCAAACAATTTCGAACCGGCAAAACAAAAAACCCGCCCCGAATCGACTTCGGAGCGGGCCCACCCAACTTACCTACCAAACCTCGCTGCGGCTATCCAATCCGCAGCGTTGGTGAGACGGGATGTTTTCCGTTTTATTCAAGCACGCGCTTCGACTATTTTGTCCGCGCTGTATGACGAAACCCTCGGCCCACCGCCCACC
This sequence comes from Verrucomicrobiia bacterium, assembly GCA_036274115.1. Lineage (GTDB taxonomy): Bacteria > Verrucomicrobiota > Verrucomicrobiia > Limisphaerales > JADLHS01 > JADLHS01. The sequence goes on along the minus strand of DASUGI010000319.1, from coordinate 2,355 downwards.
CGCGCCACGTCGGCAGCTGCCCAAGTCCCTCAAGGAGCTGACGCCCGCGCGGCACTTCAACCCCCGCACGTTTTTCCGCGAACTCGTCTGGAAGGCTTTGCTCACGCGGCGCACCGGCGAACACAAACAACCCGTTTTCCCAAAATTGAAATCCGGCCAGGTGGCCATCACCTGGATCGGGCACGCCTCTTTCCTGATTCAATTCACGGATTTGAATGTGCTGGTGGACCCGAACTTTGCGAACTGGTTGTTCCTGTTGAAACGAATCAAACGGTCCGGGCTCAAGATCAGCGACCTGCCGCCAATTGATCTCGTGCTGCTGACGCACGCGCACTTCGATCATTTTCATAAACCCACCCTCCGTCGCCTGCCGCATCCGAAAATCGGGGTCATGCCCTGGGGCGTGGGTGATCTGGCGCACGACCTCGGCTTCTCGCGCATCGTGGAGCTGGACTGGTGGGAGAGTTTTTCGAACGGACAATGGGCGGTAACGCTGACGCCAGGACAACACTGGGGTGCGCGGACACTACATGACCATCATCGTGGTTATGGCGGATTCGTGCTCGAACATCAGGGCCGGAAGATTTACCACGCTGGGGACAGCGCCTACTTCAACGGGTTCAAAGAGATTGGCCGTCAGTTTTCACCCGATGTAGCCCTCTTGCCGATCGGGGCCTATCATCCGGAGAGTTTTCGCTGTGTTCACATGGGCCCGGACGAAGCAGTCAAGGCGTTCCACGACCTCCACTCGCAATGGCTCGTGCCGATGCACTACGGCACGTTCAAACTGGCATTTGAGGAAATGGACGAGCCGCCCCGGTGGCTGCGGCAACTCGCGTTGGAACAGAACATCAGCGACAAAGTCCGTATTCTCGACGAGGGCGTTCCCGTGGTGTTTTAGTCCGTGTTCTTAATCTTAATCATAATCGTAATCTTACTCCGAGTGATCAGGATTAAGATTACGAGCAAGAGTAAGATTAAGACCAGTCAGACGCCCGTTTTGAAAGTTTGACCTGTCTCGGTACGCCAGTTAGACTTACCCCCTTGTTTTTGCATGAAAATCCTGGTTTGTGACCCGATTTCTCCCAAAGGGATCGCGCTACTCCAACAACGGCCCGAATTTGAAGTGGTCGTGTTGCCGAAGCGCCTGGCAGAGGCGGAATTGTTGCCCGTAGTTGCTGATGCAGTGGCAATGGTGGTGCGGTCCGAAACGAAAGTGACACCCAAGGTCATCGAAGCTGCGCCCAGGTTGCGTGTGGTGGGCCGGGCAGGTGTCGGAATCGACAATGTGGACGTGGAAGCGGCCACCCAGCGGGGCGTTGTGGTGATGAACACACCCGCCGGCAATACGGTCACGACGGCGGAACTCTCGTTTGCGATGATCCTCTCGCTGGCGCGTAAAGTTCCGCAGGCACACGCGACGATGGTTGCGGGCAAGTGGGATCGCAAACAGTTTCAGGGGGTCGAGCTGCACGGCAAGACCCTCGGCGTGCTGGGCATGGGCCGGATCGGCGGTGAAGTTGCTAAACGCGCGATTGCGTTTGGCATGCGCGTAATCGCGTACGATCCCTTTTTGACCGAGGCTCGAGCCAAGGCGATGGGCGTCGAGCTCGCCGGTGATCTGGACGCTGTTTATCGTGACGCCGATTTCATCTCCGTGCACATGCCGGTCACCGAGCAAACCAGGGGAATGTTGAACGCCACTGCGTTCTCAAAAATGAAACCCGGCGTGCGCATCGTGAACTGCGCCCGTGGCGAGATTATTGTGGAGAACGACCTGATTGCTGCGCTGGATTCAGGCAAGGTTGCCGCCGCCGGCCTGGATGTTTTTAGTGTTGAGCCGCTCGCCGCTGACCATCCATTCCGCAAGCATCCGAACATCGTGCTCACGCCGCACCTCGGCGCGAGCACGGAAGAGGCCCAGGAGAAGTGCGGCATTGAAGTGGCCGAAGTCATTACTGGTTACCTTCTCACCGGTGAAGTGCGCAATGCTGTTAATTTGCCTTACCTGGACGCGAAGACTTACGAGCAGGTCAAACCATACCTGTTGCTGGGCGAGAAACTCGGCAAGTTGCTGGCTCAGCTCGCCCCGCCGCAAGTGGACCGTTTGCACGTTACTTACGGCGGCAAGGCGCAGGAACTGCCAAACATTGATCCGGTCACTCGCGCCGTCGTGCAGGGTTTCCTGTCGCGCGCCTCGGTCAAGGACTTGAACAACATCAATGTGCGGAGCATGGCTTCGACTCTCGGTTTGAGCGTAGAAGAGAAGCGCTCCAATGAGCCGGTCACGTTTAACGAGTGGCTGCACGTTCAAGCGTTCAACGGCAGTGAGAAGGTTATTTCCGCCGGGGGCAC
>DASUGI010000318.1:0-16404 GCA_036274115.1 Verrucomicrobiia bacterium | reverse complement strand
CCTACGTGAGTATGGCCAAGCGACTGTTATTCGGTCGCGTCGCGGTCGATCTGCTGGCGGGTCCGAGTGATGTGATCATTCTCGCCGACGACACCGCCAATCCAAAGTTCGCCGCCGCTGACTTGCTGGCCCAGGCCGAACACGGCTCCGGACACGAACGCGTCTGGCTCGTGACCGATTCAGCCAGGGTGCTCAAGACCGTGGAAAAGGAAATCGCGAAGCAACTGCCCAAACTCGGGCGCCGCGAAATGATCCAACGCGTGCTGGATCGCAACGTCTGGCTCATCCAGGTGAAATCCATCGCGGACGGGGTGGCTTTGGCGAACCAAATTGCGCCCGAGCACTGCGAGGTGATTACGAAGAACGCGCGCAAAGTCAGCCGGGGCCTCGTGACCGCCGGGGCGCTGTTCCTCGGAAACTATTCCCCGACGGTGTTGGGCGATTACGTGGCCGGCCCGAGTCACGTTTTGCCGACCGACGGCGCGGGCGCATCGTTCGCGGGCCTCACAGTCGACCAGTTCCAACGTCGCACCAGCGTGGCGGAGTATTCCAAAGGCTCGCTCAAAAAGGCGTTGCCCGCCGTAAAGAAGTTTGCCGAGCTGGAAGGTTTGGATGGCCATGGTCAAAGTGCGGCGGTGCGGTTCTGAGTGTAGCGGCAGGCATCTGTGCCTGCCGTAGAGCCGGGCTTCCCAGCCCGGCGGAAAAGACCGCACACCTATCGCGACGCAAAGAACTCTCCCAAAGGGCGCGTTCCAGCCCGTTCTTTGTCCGGGTGGCAAAGATGCCACCCTCCACTTCAGACACGGCTGCCTGACGCTACAAAACTCGGAGTTGGCTATCACCCGGCGGACATTTACCCTGCGCGACGATGAGCATTTTGGCTGAACTCAATTGGCGCGGCCTCATCGCCGATTGCACCGACACCGAGGCGTTGACGAAGAAACTCGCCGCGCCCACGACTCTTTACGCCGGCTTTGATCCGACGGCCGACAGTCTGCACGTGGGCAATCTGGTGCCGCTGCTGGCGTTGCGCCGGTTTCAGTTGCTCGGTCATCATCCCATCGCGCTCGCCGGAGGGGCGACCGGTTCCATTGGCGATCCCAGCGGGAAAGCGGCTGAGCGCCAGTTGCTGACGAAGGAAGTTTTGGACGGCAACATCGCCAAAGTCCGGGTGCAACTCGCCAAGTTGCTCGATTTCGAGACCAAACAAAATCCCGCCCGACTCGTGGACAATGCTGCCTGGACCGTGAATGTTTCGTATCTCGATTTCCTGCGCGACATTGGAAAACATTTTTCCGTCAACCAGATGGTCGCCAAGGAGAGCATTCGCGCGCGGATGGAAGACCGCGAAGTAGGCATCAGCTACACCGAATTCAGCTACATGCTGCTCCAGGCCTTTGATTTCATGGTGTTGAACCGGGATTTCAACTGCGAACTCCAAATCGGCGGCAGCGACCAATGGGGCAACATCACCGCCGGCATCGAACTCACGCGCAAGAAACTGGGCAAACACGTTTTTGGCCTCACGCTCCCGCTCATCACCAATGCCGATGGCTCGAAGTTCGGCAAAAGCGTGAGCGGCGCGGTTTGGCTGGACCCTAAGCGCACGAGCCCCTATCGCTTTTATCAGTTCTGGATCAACACCGACGACCGTGACGTGATCCGTTACCTGAAATACTTCACGTTCCTGTCGCGGGAAGAGATCGAATCGCTGGAAAAGCAACACGCCGAAAATCCCGGCGCTCGCGTCGCTCACAAAGCCCTTGCCAGGGCCACAACCGACTTGATCCACGGCGCCAATGCCACCCAGGAAGCCATCCGCGCCAGCGAGATTCTGTTTGGCGGTGAACTGGCCGGCGTGAGTGAAACAACCTTCAACGACATCGTCGGTGAAGTGCCGACGAAAGAGCTTGAGAAATCAAAACTCGATGGCTCAGGCCTGCCGCTGGTTGAGCTGCTGGTTCACTCCGGCCTCTGCCCGTCAAAAGGCCAAGCGCGCAAGGACATCGAAGGCGGTGGGGTGAACATCAATAACGTCCGCGAAGCCAGCGCCACGCGAGCCGTGACTGCTAGCGATTTGCTTTTCGGTAAACACGTCCTGCTACGGAAGGGCAAAAAGAACTACGTCGTAGTGACGGCGAAGTGATCAGAGGCCAAGACCCGGTTTCAGACCATGTTTTTGGTCAATCTCGTCAAATAGTTTCAGTTTCTCCGGAAAGCCAAACGATTTCTTGTCAATCGCTTTGTCTTCCGTTCGACGGACGATTCCTCGACGTAGTTCCTTTGCGCGCTCAATCAGTCCCTTGTCCAGAAGGCATTCGTAGAGCGCGCGAGTTCTGGCATCACCGGGATCGTCCGCAATTTGAAGCGCATCCAGCATGGCGACGATCTGTGGATTTTCCAAATCCTTGCGCGTCTGTGCAGAAATGTGCTTGAACAGCGTGTCCCAAGCCCAGCCATAATCGCCCGCAAGCCAATATGACAGAGCCCAGTGGAAGCCATTCCTCTCCGCTTCTTGTTCGCTGCCAGCAGTGTGCGTTCTTAATTCTCTCGCTAGCATGGGCAGATAAGGTTCTGCACCGTTCACTGCGAGTTTCCTGATGAAACGCAATCCGAACACTTCATCTGAAAGATTGGTCTTTAAGATAGCGCTCACTTGATTCACTTCGAACTTGAGTAACGCGTAACCTGCGCTCGTGTGGACGTCATCGCTGCCCACCTCGGCAAAGTATCCATCGCCCTGAATTCCTTTGTGTGGCCACTGGCCTGAATTTGTTTGAACGGGTGAAGTTGAAAACAGAGCTTCGAGCGTCGGCAACAAAGCTTCGAACTTCCCGTTTCCGATAGCATCCGCTACCGCAGCACGGACGACGAGCGACGCGTCTCTCGACCGTTCCCGCAACGCACGTTCGCAGTACGCTCCAGGAAAATCCGGGAGCAGCAGTACGGCCTGGGCACGGACATCCGCGGCAGAATCGGCCAGCCAACGCGGCAGAGAATTGCTTACGGCAGGAAATTGCGTACAAGAAAGGGCAGCAATTGCAGCAGCGCGGCGCAGGCTGGAGGATGCGGTATTCGCCACTGCAATCAACTCATTGGCGTAGGGCGCGATGTTGACTATGCACTCAGGCTTCACGTCTTTGCATCCTCGAGAGATTGGCATCATCCAGCCGCCTGTCCCGATATCCCCAATCAAATCCATGTGACTGCCGCCAGCTTCAAAACAACCAATCGCCGAAACCGCAACCTGCTCACTCGAACTTGTGACGAGCGGCAGTATTGCTTTAAGCACAGCGCCGCGTTTGAAATCCTCAGTGCGTATCCACGAATCCACGCAGCTCGGGCTTATCAGGTCCAACCTTCGGATGGCGTAGAGTGAATTGGTCGCAATAGCGTTCGTAAGCAGACGATTCAATTCCAGCCAGTGCGCTTCTTTGGCCGAAACACCGAGGAGCGGGCGATCATCAAGTGTCCGGGTCACGCAATCGCGATAAAGCTGCCGATATTCGCTCGGTCTGTTCGTGGCTTCGGGTGGCGGGGAGTAAAGGTAATCCGGACGTTCGAGCTTCGATGCGAACACGAGATAACATTGCCCCGTTTCAAACTGATACCACGAAGGTGTCGTTCCACCACCCCAAGCCCCCGGACCAGCGGTGTAATGCCACAACACCGGCTCGTTGCTTTCCGGCTTTCCTTTGAGGACGGACACCAGACGAAATCGCGTTGCGTGCGGCTTTGCCCAGTACGGAAACGAGGTATTGGTCATTGCACGAGTCGAGAGAACTTGTCCTTTGAAGACCAAATCTGCTTCCCGTTCCATTTCCTCCAATCGTCCATGTGGCCGGACATAAACGCTCGCCGGCACGCTTCCGGTTGTGATCGCAAGACCAAACATCCCTCCCGCAGCAATGGCCACCACATTGCTCAAGCCAGCGGGCACCGACGTCTGACCTTGATCATTGCCGCCCCAGGCAACGACTGTTCCATCGCGTCTAAGCGCGAGACTCAGATGTTGGCCGGCGGCAATCGCGATAACGTTGCTGAGACCTGTCGGGACGTTCGTTGCGCCGTAAGAGCTATCCCCCAAAGCAACAACCGTCCCGTTGCTCTTGAGGGCGAGCACATGTCCGCCTCCGGAGGCCAGCGCAGCGACATTACTCAAGATATTTCCGGCAATCTTCACGGGATCGGCCGAGGTGTAGTGGTAGGGCGTTCTCCCACTCTCGCCTCCCATATCAATCGCTATTGTCTTTTCATCAATTTGCGTGACGACCGGTTCCGCTGGAGTCGCGCCGGGAGTCTGGTATCCCAAACGCAAAACCGTGCCATCGTTCTTGAGAACAAGTGGTGTGTACCCCATTGAAGCCAGCGCCACGACATTGCTCAAAACCTGTCCGCGCACTTTGACTTGCCGGATCGGAGAACGATCAACTTCTGAAATTGGCAATCCAGTCGTTGGATCAACCACCGCAGAACCATCAAAACGAAAACCGACGAGCGTGCCGTCGTTCTTAAGCGCAAGATAGCTTCGGTAGCCCGCCCAGGCGATCGCCGTGACGTTAGTCAAACCATCGATGATGCCTGAGTGGTCTTCGTCGCCTTCTCCCCATCTGTTCACAGCACCGTCCCGTTTGATGGCCCATGCCGAGTTCCCCGTGATAGCGACGGACACGACATTGCTCAATCCATGGGGCACGCCGCTCACGCCAAGAAAGTTAAGGCCGAATCCGACAACGGTGCCGTCGGTTTTCAGTGCGATAACGTCTCCGTAATTCGCGGAAATCTCGACGGCGTCGCTTAATATTTCGTCCCCCAATTCAAGCACGCCGTTGGTATGCTCCGAATACGTTCTCTTCCAGAAGACATCTTTTCCCCACCAAACCACCTGGCCCGCAGGTCGCTCGGCTCCGATCGCCGACAGCAGGCTGATGCAAAACAGGAACGCGATGACACAGCGGGCTTTCACCTTTAGTATGACGCTAACGGACTCTGTTTATTTTCGCCAAACCTCAGGTTGAAGTATCCGAAACCGGTGGCATCAGAAGCGCTCATTGCAATAGAACCTTTCTGGCCAGCCGATCATCCCCGTCATTGGAGGCTGGTTTCAGTCCGAGCGTTGCACACAACAGATTGTAAACGTGGACATTCTCCTCCGGCGCAATCGTCACACCGCGTTGGAACGCCGGGCCGTGCGCGATGAACAGTCCGCCCATCGACGGCAGCCCCGGATCGAAACCGTGGGTTGCTTTCAACACCGTGCGACCCGCCTGCTCCGCAGTCGTTCGCGGCGTAATCTGCCAACCTTCCTCGGCCAACAGCACCAGGGGCGGAATGCGATCATTGTTGCGGAAACGAAATCGTTCGGGCATCTGCTCGCGACGATAGAGGTGAAAGCCCTTCTCACTTTTCTTCAGTGCGGCGGAGAGCGCCTCCACATTTCCATCCAGGGGTCGCAAGCCGGCGACCGCACCCGAGAAATCCACCTGCACCTTGCTCATGTCCAGAAAGTCTCCCAGCGTAATCACGCGGTCCGGACTTAACTCCGCCATGCCGTGGTCAGAGACGATGACGAGATTCACCACTTCGTTCAGCTTCAGCCGCTGGATACCGTCCACCAGACGGCCAATGGCGGTATCCACCTGTTTCACCGCGTCAGCGAGCTGCGGAGAATTTAAACCGTCTTTGTGCCCCGCTGAATCCGGTTCGTGAAAGTACATTGTCACGAAACCGGGCCGCTTGCTCGTGGCATCAAGCCATCCGAGCACGGTATCAACACTCTCAGTGAACGTGGTGTTTTTGTTAAACGGCTTCCATTCCGTGGGTCGGACGCCGCCAATCTCCGTCTGCGACCCGGGCCAGAACATGCATTTGGCCGTGCGCCCCTGCTTGATGGCCGTCACCCAAATCGGTTCGCCGCCCCACCAGCGTGACTCCGACGACACGTCAGTGAAGGCGTTGTAGTGCGCCTTGAATTCCGGGTCATAGAAGTTATTGCCGATGATGCCGTGATGCTCCGGGTAAAGTCCGGTGACGAGCGTGTAATGGTTCGGAAACGTGAGCGAGGGAAATGCGGGAATCAATCGCTCGGCCTGAACGCCCTCCTTCGCGAGCCGCACCAGATTGGTTGGCTGAAATCTTTGCAGGTAATCCCATCGGAAGCCATCAAGTGATACGAGAATTACCGTGCGTTCCTCTGGCGGAACAGACGCGGATACGCATGCGGTCAAGCCTGCCCACGCTGCACAGAACCAGATGGCCGAGCGCTGCAACCAATTCTTCATTTGATGATTCAAGCAAGTTCGCCCGGGTGCGTATAGTGAAACATTGCGAACGGAACTTGCCTCTATGAATGATGGGTTTATGGTTCGGTCATGAAGCCTACGATGCCGGGAAGCAGTCACAAGGCATTCACACTGATCGAAATGCTGATAGTTGTACTCGCCATCGTACTGCTTGCGTTGCTGGCCGTTCCGATGTGGACCGATCCCGGTCCGAAACCAGCCCGCGTCGTGTGCATGAACAATCTCAAACAGATCGCGGTCGGGTTCATGCTGTATGCCAGCGACAACTCGAATCAATTGCCCTGGCAAGTCTCCAGCCCCACCCATGCGACTGAAATCTACTCGAAACTGACACCGTACCTCAAACAGCCGAAGACTTTCATTTGTCCTGCCGACAAAACCAAGCGATTAGCGCAGGCCGATTACTCGAATCTTAGCAACAGTAACCTCAGCTATTTTGCATCCCTTGACGCTTCTTTCACCCTGACGCCAAGCCCGGTGAAGATACTTTTCGCAGGTGACCGTCACCTGGCATCTGCCAACAAACCGGTGAACCCGGGCTTCTTGTCCATCACCAACGCCGGCGTTATGAGTTGGACCCGGGAGCTTCATTTTGGCGAAGACGCGAGCGAAATCGGCGTATTGCTGTTTATGGACGGCCATTCTGAAGCCATGAAAAGCCAACCGCTCCAGACCAAGCTGCAGCAGCAAGGACTGGTCGCGAATCAACTCATGATTCCGTGACCGGCTGGGTTCTTGATCAGCTGCGGGTTCAAAACAGGTTCATTTGCTTCCCGCCAGGCCGGCAGAACGCTGCTGTGGAAAGCTCAAGATGATTGTCAGCAATGCCTGCCCGCCGGCAGGCCACGTTGAACATCTGTTCAATTTGATCCGCAAAGACACCTTCACCGGTCATGCGCTTGCCGAATTGGGAGTCGTAAAGTTTGCCGCCGCGCAGTGATTTGAGGCGATTGAGCACTTTTTCCTTTCTGTCTGGAAAGTGCGTTCCCAACCATTGCTCAAACAACGGTGCTACGGCGTAAGGAAGTCGCAAGGTAACCGAACCCGCATGCTTCGCACCGGCTTCCACGGCTGCGGCCACGATGTTTGGAATCTCGTGATCCGTCAGACCGGGAATCACCGGCGCGACCATTACACCCACGGGCACGCCGGCATCAGCGAGCTTGCGAATGGTTGCCAGCCGCGCGGTGGGCGGCGTGGTGCGCGGCTCCATCACTTTGCGCAAATCGGTATCCAGCGTGGTCACCGAAACAAACACAGCCACCGCGTTGTGTCGGGCCAGCTCAGTAAGCAAATCGAGGTCGCGCGTGACCAACGCGTTCTTGGTCACGATGCCGACGGGATTGCGGAACTCGGCCAACACTTCGAGGCAACCACGCGTAATCTTCAGTTTTCGTTCGACGGGTTGATAGCAATCCGTCACGCCGCTCATGGCGATGGTTTGCGGTTGCCACCTGGGTGAGGAAAGTTCCTCGCGCAGCAGTTCCGGCGCATTCGTCTTCACCATGATGCGCGTTTCGAAATCGAGTCCGGACGAAAAACCTAGATACTCGTGGAAGGGTCGGGCGTAACAGTAAATGCAACCGTGTTCGCAGCCTCGGTAAGGATTGATGCTGTAAGTGAAGCCAATATCCGGACTGTCGTTCTTGCTCAGAATCGTTTGCGTACGGTCGTGATAAAACTTCGTCGTCGGCAACGCATCTTCTTCGGGATTCCAATCCTCGTCGCGCTCCAGCTGAATTTGCTCGAAGCGATTCGTTGGATTGCTCATCGCGCCGCGCGCGGGAATGCTCGTAGGACTGGCAGCGCCCGCAAGCTTGGACGCTTCGTTTTCCCTCACCCCGGCCCTCTCCCTGGGGGAGAGGGAGTCTTGCTTCCGCGCTTTGGCAGAATCCACCGCTGGGTTCGCGAAGTGCGCCTCCGAGAAATCCAAAGCGTGAGCGGCTGTTCCTTCTCCCTGAGGGAGAAGGTCAGGATGAGGGGGAACGTGTCGCTCGCTCATAGCTACGTCTTAATGACTCACCTGATGCTGCTTGCTGACCTTGGCCAGGCGCTGCTCCCATTTGCCTTTGTTCGCCAGCGGATCGGCATCCGTGCCCCAGAGTTTCGTGACCATCTCGCGTTGCGGCACGAACGGACACTTCGCCTTCGGATTCTTGTGAACCTTGTCGAGCTTCTGCAACGCCAGTTGCGCGCCGGTCATCAGTTTGATCTGATGCTTGTCCTGCAACTTGCGCGCTGCGTCATCGAGCGCGCCCCAACGCTCCGCCGCCGTGTGCCCCCAAAGCGTGGGCTGCGTGTCCAATCGCGAGAGATTCCAGAACGCAATGCGAATCTGCCTGACCGGCTTGGCCTGCGCACTCATGATGTCGCGGAAGATGTGTTCGAGCGCCACGTTCACGACCGAGTTCTGGAACTGCGGATGTTGAAAACGATGACTGCCGCCGATTTCGCTGAAATCATTAAACCGGATCGTCAACGACATCTCGCGAAGCTGCATTTGCTCGCGACGCAACTGGCCAACGAGCCGGGTTGCTTCACTCAATGTGAAAGTCAGCGCGGCTTCGTAGTCCACTTCGTTGTAGGGCAGAGTGGTGTTGCTGGAAATCGTGGTTCGGTCCTTCACCTGCAATAATAGCGGCTCGCTCCAACGGCCATTCGCGAAAAGCCAGAGTTGCTGTCCCCAAATGCCAAACTTTTTTTGCAACAGATGCGATGGCATCTTCGCCACGTGCCCAAACGTGTTCGCACCGAGTGCGGCAAGCGCGCGTTGGCGATTCTTTCCCAGTCCCGACAACTCACGCACGGAACGGTCTTTCAGGAATTCCTTTTCTTCGCCGGACTTGATCTCAAGAAAGCCAGGTTTGGCGGCATCAGTGGCGAGCTTTGCCAGGCGGGATGAATTGGCCAGGCCAGCCGATACCGGAATCTTCACCTCGCGCCGAATGCGATCACAAATCTCTTTCACGTAATCGCCCGGTGTCGTGTTGCGCCACACCGTGCGATCCATCGTGGTGAAATCCAGGAAGCCTTCGTCAATCGAAGTCGGCACGAGCGTGGGCGAATACTCCTCCAACACACGGAACATGCGCTCCGAAATGTTGCGGTACTCCGTGTAGTGGGGGCGGCATTGCACTCCGCGCGGGCAAAGCCGCACGGCCTCGAAGCAGGCCATGCCCGTCTTAACTCCAAACTTCTTCGCATGCCGATTGGCCGCGATAACAATCCCGTCACCGCGCCTTCCGCCGCCGACCCAGACTGGTTGGCCCTCCAGGCTGGAATCCAGCGCGACTTCGCAGCTGGCGAAAAAACTATCGCCATCCACGTGCAGGATTCGATTATTCGGCTGGGCGCTCACAAAGCAGCTTAAGTCTAGTTCGCTCGTCGCTGGTCTGCCACGGCGAAATGTTCACGAGCGTGAGATTGCCCGACGTGGTCGGACAAAAGCCGTCCCAGGACGAAAACGTTGATGCATCCAACAGGAGGTCGCAGAGATAACAGAGGGGAACTTTTATGGCCATTCCCTCATTTCGCTACACCGGAGTCTGGACGATTTTGCAAAACCGTGACAACTGCGGCTTGCCGGGGACCTAGGCTTTGTCGCATATAGGATTCACATGGCCGGCCCGCATACGTTGTCGAAGCCCAGCTTTTTCCGGCAGGGAATGATGATTGTGCTGCCCGTCATGGTGCTCGTGCTGGTGGGCGTATACTCATTGCGGCAGGACCGCCGACTTGCGCAACGCGACGCGGAAGACCGCGCTCAATCCATGGCGGATGATCTTCTACCGCTAGTCTGGAACGAACTGATTGGTCATGTGCCGAACGACCCGGGCCAGCCCTGCTTCGAAGTGGACGGAGCCGGTCGACTGATTTTCCCGCCACCCTGCGAGTCGGTTCCTACGCCAAAACCATTTGATTTAACCGAGCTGAATCCCGAGCAACTGCGGCTGTGGGGGGTATTACAAAATCCGGACGCGTGGACCAATGTCGAGGCGCTCGTGCAAGCCGGCAAGGATTTCCTCCAGACCCGTCCGCCGGACAACTTTGCCGCGTCAGCCAGTTACAGCCTTGGCCAGACATTAATGCAACAGAATGACCTTTCAGGAGCGACGGAGCGATTCTACCAAATCCTCGAGGACTATCCGGACGCCATCAGTGAAAGCGGTCTCCCATTTCGGCAATTTGCGCAGATTCAGTTGTTCGAAATCCAACCTCGTGGGGAAAGCCCTGAGCTCAAGCTGCCAAGAGGTTCGGTTCACTTTGAACCGCCTCGAAACACCGTCAATCCTGTGCTCCCGGCAACAACTCCAGATCGCCTGGTGTCGGCCGAGTCGCTCGGCTCAAATCTCGTTCATCGTCCTACGTTTTTGACTCCCTTCCTCCTGAGCACCGTCAATGAATGGTGGTTATCTCGACTGCAACAGCAGGGCGGCCCACAAATCGGGACGAACTCGGGGCAAGTGCAAGAAACGCTTCAAAAGTGGCAGCGCGTTTGGGCCGAGCAAGAGCTGTCGCGCCAGCTGTTCGCCGCCGTTGCCGGGCGACTGGCAAAGCACGCCGGCGCGGCAAGCATCGAAGCGCCTCACTTGTTTTGGTTCAGTACCTCGACTGTGTCTCTGCCTGGCGACGGTACCAACCCCGCCCCTATGGGAACGGCGGAACAACAATGGCTCGCATTGGGTTCAGAACGTTCGACGTCAAACACGGTTACTTACCGTTGCCTGGCTGAAGCAGAACTCGCTCGTCGTACCGGGGCATTGCTGTCGCCGCTCAAGTCAAAGCCCAACTACTTTGGCATCAGTATTGAAGTCGCTGGGCGATCAGTGCATGCCCCCAATCGCCAGCTGTCGGCCAGCGAATCGGGCGCCGGTATGGCCACCAAAGTGTTGGCCTCGGCCACTCGAACGGACTCAGAACAGGAACTGCTGAAAGTGAACGTTTTTTTAACCAGCCCGGGAGCACTGTTCGAGAGCCAGCGATCGCGGGCGTTGTCCTTCGGCTCTTTGATTCTGGTAGCAGCCCTCGCGGCGGTATTTGGATTGGTCGCCGCCTGGCGCGCATTCAATCGCCAACTGCGCCTCAGCGAAATGAAATCCAGCTTCGTCTCCAGCGTGTCGCACGAGTTGCGGGCGCCCATCGCATCGGTGCGGCTGCTCGCTGAGAGTTTGGAGCGGGGCAAAATTTCTGAACCGGTGAAGCAGAATGAATATTTCCACTTCATCGGCCAGGAATGCCGGCGGCTTTCCGCGCTCATCGAAAACGTGCTGGATTTTTCGCGCATCGAGCAGGGCCGCAAGCAATATGAGTTCGCGCCGACAGACCTTCGCGCGTTGGTCGAACAAACCGTGAAGCTGATGGAGTCCTACGCGGCGGAGCGGGGAGTGAGGATCGAAATATCCAACATCCAACATCCAACATCCAACATCGAACTCAACGTGGATGGTCGAGCCATTCAGCAGGCACTCGTGAACTTGATTGATAACGCCATCAAACACTCGCCAAAAGACGCGGTCGTGACCGTGGGGGTGGAATGCGCAACTCGTAGGACAGGCGTCGCGCCTGTCTCCATCTCAGAATCGGGATCAGAAAAGTCAGAGACAGGCGCGACGCGCGCGACGCCTGTCCTACTGTCCGTGACCGACCACGGCCCAGGCATTCCCGCATCTGAACACGAAAAGATTTTCGAACGGTTCTATCGGCTCGGTTCGGAACTACGACGCGAAACTCAAGGCGTGGGAATTGGTTTAAGCATTGTGAAACACATTGTGGAAGCGCACGGTGGCCGCGTGCGCGTGGAGAGCGAAGTCGGCAAAGGCAGCCGCTTCACGATTGAATTGCCGCGCGAAGGGTTAAATAAGTGAAAAGTGATTCGTTAAATCAGTGTCACCGCAGCGATCGCTCCTCAGACTCATCTAACCATGTAACCTATTTAACTCATTTAACCCTTTAACAGATCACTACCCCATGTCCCGCATCCTCATCATCGAAGACGAAACGCCGATGCGCACGGCGCTGGCCGATGTGCTCGAAGGCGAAGGTTATCGCCCCCTCGCGGCTGCTGACGGCGAGACCGGCCTGCGCAAGGCAGTGGACGAAAAGCCTGACCTCATCCTGCTGGACATCATGATGCCCAGGCTCGACGGCTTCGCGGTGTGCGCGGAGCTGAGGCGGTTGGGCAATCTCGTGCCGGTGCTCATGCTGACCGCCAAAGGGCAGGTGGAAGATCGGGTGAGCGGACTTGACGTCGGTGCTGATGATTACCTGGTAAAGCCCTTCAGCACGGAAGAATTGCTGGCGCGCGTGCGGGCGTTGTTGCGGCGTTCCCGCAAACAAGGGAAATCGCCGGTCAAACTCAGGCTCGGTGATGTGGAAATTGACCTGGCGCGGCAGACTGCAGCACGCGGACGCAAACAGATTCATCTGACGGCCAAGGAATTTTCCATGCTGCGCCTATTGACCGAAGCCGAGGGCGAGCCGGTGTCCCGGGAAAAATTCCTCGACGTCGTCTGGGGTTACGCGTCGTTCCCGACGACGAGGACGGTGGACAATCACATCGCCAGCCTGCGCAGCAAGGTGGAGAAGAATCCCGACGCACCGCGCTGGATCAAGACAGTGCACGGTGTGGGCTACAAACTGGAAGTGCCGGAGAAATAGCCACGAAGAGGCACAAAATGCACAAGGAGACGAACTCGAACCAATTTCAGGTGCAGAAAACCTTTTGTGCCTCTTGTGCCTTTTGGTGGCTCGATTTTGCAAAAGCGTGACAACCTCGGATGATCAATCGAGCAATAATGCAGGTATGAAAACTGAGCTCCCGGACCGATTAACGCAGAGACGCGGAGGACGCAAAGAGTCGCAGAGGGCAATATCCTTCTCCGCGCGGCTTTGCGTTCTCTGCGTCACTGCGTTTGTCCCTTTCGCGATGTTCGCCGCCAGCAACGATCTCACCGCCACCTTGCAACGCGGACTGTTCGAAGAGGAAGCAAACCGGAACCTGGACGCCGCCGCTCAAGCTTATCAAGCCGTCAGCACACAGTTCGACAAGGATCGGGCGCTTGCCGCTACCGCCATCTTCCGCCTGGGAGAGGTTTATCGGAAGCAAAACAAGACCAATGAAGCCGCGGTCCAATACGAACGCATCGTGCGAGAATTCTCCGATCAAACGATTCTCGTGACGCTGAGCCGGCAGAACCTCGCCGGACTTGGTGCGAAGAACGAGAATCCGACGGCCGTTCCACTCTCCCGCACCGCGCGCGTGGAGCAAAAAAGATTGCTGGAGGAAGAACTCAAACTGGTCGAAGAGGACCTGGCCGATCTGAAAACAAAGTTCGCATCCGGCCTCGTCACGCAAAGCGAAGTCCGGAATCGGGAACGGGAGGTATTAAAGCTGCGACAACAAGTCGCCGCGCTCGATGTTGACGAGGCAACGCGGGTTGCAAATGCAGTCGCCTCCGAGTCAAATATCGATGCCCAGCTCCTGACCAAACTCAAATCTCTTTCCATTAAAGAGCGACGGGACGTGCTGCCGGGCATCACGAATGACAGGGTTTTGTCCGAATTGCTTCAGCAATTGAACACCGCGGAAATTCAATTCGCATCGTTGGCGAACAACGTTTCTGAGAATCATCCCGATCATCAGCGAATTGTTTCCACGATAAAACTGTTGAACGAAAAGATTGATGCTCGGGTGGAGGGAATCATGAAAGCGATGGAAATACGCGTTTCTGCCGCTCAAAGCTCCGACCCTGGGGCAAAGTCTGACCCCACAATCACTGCGGTTCTGGACGAAGAGGAAGCTGAAATCCGGCGCATTCAAGCGATGATTCAGAACAGCCCCGATCTCATCAATGCCTCTTCGGGTGTGGTAACGCCACTTGGGCTGGCGGCGGGTAAGGGTCAGTTGCGCGTGGCCAGGTTTCTGTTGGATAACGGAGCAGACGTGGGGAGAAACTCTCCCCTGATCCAGGCCGCGAATGGAGGTCATAAAGCAATGGTGGAGCTGCTCCTGAAACACGGTGCGCCAGTTGATGCGATCGGAGGCAACAATCGCACTGCCTTGCATCGTGCTGCTGAACGTGGCTTTCTGTCAGTTACTGAATTGTTGCTTTCAGCCAAGGCAAACCCGAACGCGAAGGATGACATGGATTGGACGCCTTTAACGCTCGCGGTTGCAAACAGATTCACCTCGGTCGCAGCGGCCTTGCTCGCGCACGGCGCCGATCCCAACATCGCCGGTCGCGGGCCGCAGAATAATTGGGACCGCACCTTCGCGGGCGCACCGTTGCATTTAGCAATAGCAGTCGGCAACGAACCCATGGTTGCATTACTCCTAACCAATCGCGCCGACTTGACGATGTTGAACCAGCTCCAGGAATCTCCCCTCGGCATCGCTACGGTGCTGAACAACACCAATATTGCGCGGCAGTTGATCGCCGCGGGCGCAGATGTAAATGCCGTTGGGGTTAACGGCGCACCACCTTTGTTTGCCGCCGCCCAGCGCGATCATCGAGATATCGCTCTCTTGTTGCTTGAGCACGGCGCGGATCCAAACAGCACTGTCTCGGACCTCCGCGCGGGCAGGACCTCACTTATGGCCGCCGTTGAACGCCAAAACGCGGAGATCGTCTCTTCGTTGCTGCGCCACAAGGCGGATCCCAACTTCGCAGACACGGCGGGTTATACAGCCCTCCATTATGCAGCAGGCAACTCCGATGATGGAGCCGCACACATCGTGCAAATGCTTCTTTCTGCTGGTGCAAAGCCGGACGCTATCGATTCATCCGGCGCATCACCGCTTCACTGGGCCGCGCGATCTGGCACGAAAGATTCGGTGGAACTACTAATCAATGCTGGAGTTGAATTGAACCTCCGCGATAAGTCTGGCAAGACTCCGTTGGATCTGGCGAAGGAGAGGCGATTGAGTTCGCTCCCTCCAGCATTCGCGGGTGTCGGCGCCGCTCCATCACAACCCCCGGTTGAACACGCTCCAAGCGACATCATCGTCGCGCTCCGCAAACACGGCGCGTTGGATGAATTGCCAAGGCTGGACCGCATCGAAGTCCGGCGCGCCTCCGCCAATTATTCGGGGACCGCCTTTGAGTTCGGAACGAACAAGTGGAACCAGTTCACATTGCTGGAGGTGATCGCTTGGCAGTACAAGTTCATTTCAACCGAAAGGAATGCGACGTGGCTGAACGAGCCAACCGTGCCGAGTTCCTTCTGGGGAAAGTCACCCTGCCCATTCCCGGATCTGAGTCACATCATGATTCGCCGTTCGACGCCGGGCAAACCGCAGTGGACGGAAACCGCGGTGAACGTGGCCGCAGTGCTGGATTCGGGTGATTGCGTGCGTGATGTGATCCTTCAACCGGGAGATATTGTCGAGATTCCGGAGATGGATCATCCGGTGAACGAGAAATGGAGAGGGCTAACCGATGCGCAGGTTTCTAACCTGTTGTATTGCGTGTCTCGTCGCATAGAGGTTTCTGTCAAAGGAATCGCGAATCCAATCCGATTGTCACCGCAATGGACCGCTGCCAATAGATACGGCCCCTCTGGTGAGCGCATGAAAGAACTAACGAAAGGTTCGTTTATGCTGAAGTCGGTGCTGGCGCAATCGCGATTAGTGCGTGCGTCGTCGGATATGTCGCGAGTGAAAGTCACCCGTCGCGCCAATGGCAAAACTCAGGAATGGGTGATGGATTGCAGCAGCGGGCACGATCCTGATTTCTGGCTGCGCGACGGGGACGTCATAGAAGTGCCGGACAAATCCTGAGCAAAAGGTCAGCCAAGTCGGGTTCATTTGGCCTTGAAGCCGAGTAACTTGGCGGTATGCTCGCGTCACCTTGCCATGAAAAGTGCCCGCAAATCACGGCCTTGTGTTTCCGAGCGTCGGGCGCAACGAGCGTTCACCCTGATGGATTTGATGGTCGTCCTGGGTGTTCTGGTGCTGTTGGGTTTGGTCCTGTTGCCCGCGATGGCGACAACCGCGGAGCGCAGTCAGCGCGCGAGATGTCAGGATAATCTTCGACGGATTGCGATGGGTGTAACGATCTATGGAGGCAACTACGGTGGAGCCATTTTTACACCCAGATCCGTC